>CAMWNY010000039.1 GCA_947175775.1 uncultured Lachnospiraceae bacterium
TATGGCGACTTAGCCAAGTGGTAAGGCGTGGGACTGCAACTCCCTGATCATCGGTTCAAATCCGTTAGTCGCCTTTTGAAAATCTCGCGTTTGTAAGACTGCGGGATTTTTTGTTTTATGCACACGGGCACCCAAAGGAAAGATGTCATCAAACCGATAAATCGGTTCACTGACGGGAGATGCATCTTCTCTACTCGATTTATACACACGGGTGCGTAAGGAAATTAGCAGAAACGGCGAAAGTATGCCATGATTAAGCTTATCCAAATGAAGTGGTGGAATAGGTTATGGAAAATTTAATTTTTAGTCTGAATGCCACAATCCCTATATTTTTAGTAATGATAGCCGGTTATGTGCTGCGGCGTATTCGTATGGTGGATGATGGCTTTGTAAAGACGCTGAATGCATTTAATTATAAAGTGACGCTTCCGGTATTGCTTGTGGTTGATATTGCGGAGGCGGATTTTTATGCAGTTTGGGATACAAGATTTGTGCTGTTTTGTTTTTTGGTGACGTTGTGCTGTATTTTAGCGATTAGTATGCTTTGTTTCTTTTTTGTAAAAGATAAATCCATTAAAGGCGAGTTTATACAGGCATCCTATCGTGGCAGTGCAGCGGTGCTTGGTGTGGCGTTCATGCAAAATATTTACGGGACGAGTGCGATTGCTCCGCTGATGATTTTGGCGACGGTTCCTCTGTATAATGTGGCGGCAGTCGTGACTTTGAGCGTTACATCTCCGGAAAGCGGCGGTTTTGATAGGGACAGTCTGAAAAAGTCCCTAAAGGGGATTGCAACCAATCCGATTATTTGGGGGATTTTGATTGGAATGGTCATTTCGGTTGCAAGAATGGAACTGCCGTTTATCATTAACAAAACACTGCATAATTTTTCCGTGCTTGCGACGCCGCTTGCGTTGATTGGACTGGGTGCGGGATTTGAAGGGAAAAAGGCGCTTGCAAAGATAAAGCCGACGCTTGCTAGTACGCTGATGAAACTTTTTGTAATGCCGGCAGTATTTCTTCCGTTTGCAGCGGTGATGGGATTTCGGAATGAAAAAATGGTTGCGATATTGATTATGCTTGGTGCGCCGACAACGGTAAGCTGCTATATTATGTCAAGGAATATGGGGCATGAGGGTGTGCTTTCATCGAGTTGTGTGGTGTCTACGACTTTTTTAAGTTCTGTTTTCATTACGCTTTGGCTGTATCTTTTGAAGAATTATGGATTGATATGACAAATTCATTATAGTTGCATCAAACGAAAAATAGTCTATACTTTTCTTGCAATTGCCATATAGTTATAGTAATCTGATAACTGTTACGGTGAATAAATTTTGAGAGATTATCTGGGATTGAGGAATTTTATGGAAAAAACGGATTTTGAAAAAACTGCGATGCGGGTGTCTTTTGTGAGCATTGCGATAAATGTTATTTTATCTGTGTTTAAGCTGATTGCAGGAATCGTGGCGCATTCTGCGGCGATGATAAGTGATGCGGTTCATTCGGCGTCGGATGTGTTCAGCACCATTGTGGTGATTATCGGAATAAAGATTTCGAGTAAGGCTTCGGATAAGAATCACCCTTATGGGCATGAACGCTTGGAGTGTGTAGCAGCAATTGTACTTTCAACAATTCTTGCAGTGACAGGGCTTGGGATTGGATATACGGCAGTGACAAAAATGACGTCGGGGAATTTTGACGCGCTTGTTGTTCCGGGAATGTTGGCGCTTGTGGCGGCAATCGTCTCGATTGTTATGAAAGAGGGTATGTATTGGTATACATGGCTGAATGCCAAGCGGATTGACTCAAGCGCGCTGATGGCGGACGCATGGCATCACCGTTCGGATGCGCTTTCTTCTGTGGGTGCGTTGGTTGGTATCGGAGGTGCGATGCTCGGATACCCGATTTTGGATACTGTGGCAAGTTTTGTGATTTGTTTTTTTATTGAAAAAGCGGCATATGATATTTTTAGGGACGCAGTGGATAAAATGGTCGATAAAGCCTGTGATGATGAGATGGAGGACGCATTAAAAAAATGCGCGCTCTCGCAGGAAGGCGTGTTGGGAGTTGATTTGCTGCGAACAAGAGTGTTTGGCAACAAAATCTATGTAGATATTGAAATCAGCGCAGATGCAAATGATTCCTTAAAAGAGGCGCACAGCATTGCGGAAAAGGTTCACGAGTCGATTGAGGAGAACTTTACAAAGGTAAAGCATATCATGGTACATGTCAATCCCATGGAGTAATCAGTCCGTTTCAACCCATTTATCAACATGGGAAGAAAGTGTGTCAAATTTATCTTCATAAATGAGGTCTAAGAGCTTGCCGAGTCTCGATAATGCCTGTATCACTGCATCAGGGTCGCACAGCTCTTTTTTTAATGCAACGGAAAGTTCTTCAATATCAAGTACTTTCACATATCCGTCCGGATAGATTACGACATCTGCAAGCAAATCCGTGACAATCAGTGAATTTTGAGTTTCCTCATAAGCATAATCAACGATGTCACAGTACCAGTATAGCAGAGAACCATCCTCACGGTAAAATTTGCTCACTTTATACCCTGCCTTTAAGAAATAGCAGGAATATCCGTGATGAAAATCGCGGCGGGGTTTTAAGGTCTTCCATTTTGTTACAATGGTTTCGTCGTTTGCTTCTAAAATGACATCATCTTTTAATAAAATACACTCATTGGGAATAATGCGTTTGCGGTAAATTTTTAAAGTTTCCATAAAAATCCCCCTTTTTTTCATTCTACCTTTTTTTTGTGATGTATTCAATAGGATTGCAATGTGTTAATAAATTAACATAATGTAGAACGGAATAAATAGTACAAAAAAACTGACATTTACTAGACAGAAATGGTAATTTTTTGTATAATTATTAAAGGTATTTTAAAGGTTGGATAATTTCTTAACGGTAATGGCATATGGAGGCGCACAAATGGGAAGAAATAAAAAGTATAAAAGGTCAGTGTACCAATCGCTGGCGGTGATTACCCAGTTTGGCATTAATATGCTTGTTCCAATCTTTTTATGCTCGTTCGCGGGACTGTTTTTGGATCGGAAACTTGGTACCGCGTATTGGTTTGTTTTATTGTTCTTTGTCGGAGCGCTTGCAGGGTTCCGGAATATTTTTATATTGGCAAAGAAGATTTATGAGGGAGACAGTTCGGATGAAGACAGGCATTAGCAGACTAAGGGAAATTAACAGTGCATTGCCGGGATTGCTTTTCGGCATTGTCTTATTTGGTATGCTGTGTCAGGCTGCGGGCTTTTTTCTTGTAAGCGATAAGGCAGACTTCAGTATCGGGCTCTGGATTGGAGTCGGTACTGCAATATTTATGGCTTTTCACATGGCGGTCACATTGAACGCGACGGTGGAAAGAGATGTAAAGGGGGCGCAGGCGGCAGCAACAAGACAAAATATAATCCGATACCTTGTGGTAGTGATTGTATTTGCGATATTGATGGTGACAAGGATTGGAAATCCACTGGCTGCATTTGCGGGCGTTATGGGTTTAAAGGTTTCCGCTTATGTGCAGCCGATGCTCTTGAAAAGAATACGCAGAGCAGATAGTCCGAATGAGAGCATCACAGATGTAAATTCGGAAAAAACTGAATAGGGAAAAGTAGTAAGAATTATTATGAAACGAGGAGGTGAGTGTATGGGAGCAGAACTTTTGTTATCCGGCGCCGATGACATTGACTTTATGATACACGGTGTGTTTCAATATGAGCTGTTTGGTCAGAAGTTGTGGATAACAACAACGCATGTATGCCTGTTTATCGTGATGGCTATTATCATTATTTTTTGTCTGTGCGCAAACAGGGCAATCAAGCGTGCAACGGAGGTTCCCGGAACATTCCAAAACGTCGTAGAGCTTGTGGTTGAGATGCTTGACAACATGATACACGGTGTTATGGGAAAGAATGCAGCGCCGTTTGCCAATTATATCGGTACGCTGTTTATCTTTATCCTGTTGAGCAATATCTCAGGTCTGTTTGGACTAAGACCGCCGACGGCTGACTACGGTGTTACATTTGCGCTCGGTATCATAACGTTCACTTTGATTACCTTTAACAAATTTAAGTATCAGAAGGTTAGCGGTGTAATCAAGGGGCTTTGTGATCCGTGGCCGATTTGGGCGCCTATTAATATCATTGGTGATATTGCGGTTCCCATTTCCCTGTCACTTCGTTTGTTTGCAAACGTTCTGTCAGGAACAGTAATGATGGCGTTGCTCTATGGTCTGCTTGGTTTTATCGCCACGGCTTGGCCTGCGGCATTGCATGTATACTTTGACTTGTTCTCAGGAGCAATTCAGACATATGTATTTGCAATGTTGACAATGACGTATATCAACAACGCAATCGAAGGGTAAAACAGAGAGATTTTTTAGTCAGCAAAGAGCGTTGGCGAATAAAATCAACTCTGAAAATGAGATAAGTTAATATTATAAATTAGGAGGAAAAGAACTATGGAATTTAATTCAAACTTTATTTTGGGCTGCTCGGCAATCGGCGCTGGTCTTGCGGTTATCGCAGGTATCGGACCGGGTGTAGGACAGGGTATCGCAGCAGGACACGCAGCAGCAGCTGTTGGTAGAAATCCGGGCGCTAAGTCAGACGTAACTTCTACGATGTTACTTGGTCAGGCGGTTGCCGAGACAACAGGTCTTTATGGTCTGCTTGTAGCAATGCTGTTATTGTTCGTAAAACCTTTAGTACCTTAATTCACAACGTTTACGATGTTAACCGGAAAAATCTTGGATTTTTTCGCTTTAGTGCGCTGTAAAGCGTCTATATTAAAAAAATATGTGAATCATTTCAGCGCCAAAATCTTTGATTTTGTGTGCAACTTATGATTTACGAAGTAAATCAGAAGGGAGGTACGAAAGGTATGATACTCGCTACCGAAACAGAGGGGTTAAGCCGTTTGTTTGACTTGGACTTTCAGCTCCTTGCAGACGCGGTGCTTATGATTATCGCAATGTTTGTCCTGTTTTTAGTAGCTTCGCATTTCCTGTTTAATCCTGTAAGGAAGATGCTTGCTGACAGACAGGCGAAGATTAAAGGCGAATTGGATCAGGCGGCACAGGATCAGAAGTCCGCAGCCGAGACGCGCGCCCTCTATGAAGAGAAGTTAAATCAGGTAGGCAAAGAGGCAGAGGAAATTTTAGCTGATGCGCGTAAGCGCGGCATGGAAAATGAAGCAAAGATTGTAGCGGACGCAAAGGCGGAGGCGGCAAGAATTGTGGACAGAGCCAAAAAAGAGGCGGAACTTGAAAAGCAGAAGATGGCTGACGAGGTGAAGCGTGAGATGGTTGCAGTTGCTTCGATTATGGCGGCACGGATTGTACAGGCTAATATTGATACAAATGCCCAGCATGAACTCATTGATAAGACATTGAAAGAAATAGGTGATAGCACATGGCTAAGCTAGTTTCCAAGACGTATGCGCAGGCGCTGTTTGAACTTGCCGTGGAAGAGAACAAGACCGCACCTTTTTTGGAGGAGACGGCGGGACTTCTTGAGGTTATCCGCACAAATGCGGATTTCGGACAGTTTATGAACCACCCGAAAATTCCGAAAGAGAGTAAAATCGAAGTGGTGAAGAACGTGTTCGACGGTAAGCTAAGCAAAGAGCTGGTTGGTTTTCTTGTGACGATTGTTGAGAAAGACCGTTACGCTGAGATTGAAGGTATTCTCGGCGAGTTTATCGCGGCGGTGAAGGAATACAACCATATCGGCACGGCTTATGTGACAACAGCCATAGCGTTGAATGATCAGGAAAAACAGGATATTGAGAGCCGTTTACTTGCTACCACCAAATACGAGACTATCGAGTGCGTTTACGATGTGGACGAGACACTGATAGGCGGTATGGTTATTCAAATGGGTGACAGGGTTGTGGACAGCAGTATTCGGACGAAGTTGGATAAGCTGCAGCGTGAGCTGCTTGCAATTCAGTTATAACTGTGAAGAGGCTTTCTAAATCTGTTAAACACAGATTAAGAAATGCTGAAGCTTCACAGGGTAAATTTGTGCAATGGCACAAATTTGCAACAAAATAATGAAAGAAAGGTGCAGATCCATTATGAATTTAAGACCAGAAGAAATTAGTTCTGTGATTAAGGATCAGATTAAGAGATATGCCGCTGATTTGGAAGTATCTGAAGTCGGTACGGTTATTCAGGTGGCAGATGGTATTGCACGTGTACATGGACTGGAAAAGGCAATGCAGGGCGAGCTTCTTGAGTTCCCCGGTGAGGTTTACGGCATGGTCATGAACCTTGAGGAGGACAACGTCGGTGCCGTATTGCTTGGAAGTTCCAAGAACATTAATGAAGGTGATACCGTAAAGACGACGAACCGCGTTGTGGAGGTTCCCGTAGGCGACGCGATGCTTGGTCGCGTAGTCAATGCTCTTGGTCAGCCGATTGACGGCAAAGGTCCTATCGCGACTACAAAATATCGTCAGATTGAACGAGTAGCATCCGGTGTTATTACGAGAAAAGGCGTTGATACGCCGATGCAGACCGGTATCAAGGCTATTGATGCGATGGTTCCGATCGGAAGAGGACAGCGTGAGTTGATTATCGGTGACAGACAGACCGGTAAGACGGCGATTGCCATCGATACGATTATCAACCAAAAGGGTCAGAACATGAAATGTATCTATGTTGCAATCGGTCAGAAGGCTTCAACCGTTGCAAGCATTGTGAAGACTTTGGAGGAGTTTGGCGCGATGTCTTATACGACAATCGTAGCCGCAACAGCAAGTGAGCTTGCTCCTTTGCAGTATATCGCACCATATTCGGGCTGTGCGATTGGTGAGGAATGGATGGAGAACGGAGAGGACGTGCTGATTATTTATGATGATTTGAGTAAGCACGCGGTTGCATACCGTACACTCTCATTGCTCTTAAAGCGTCCGCCCGGGCGTGAGGCGTTCCCCGGAGACGTATTCTATCTGCATTCAAGACTGCTTGAGCGTGCATGCCGCATGAATGATGAGTACGGCGGAGGTTCTATCACCGCACTGCCGATTATTGAGACACAGGCGGGTGACGTTTCCGCATACATTCCGACGAACGTAATTTCGATTACGGACGGTCAGATTTATTTGGAGACAGAGATGTTTAACTCCGGTTTCAGACCGGCTGTAAACGCAGGTCTTTCCGTTTCGCGAGTTGGTGGTTCCGCTCAGATTAAGGCGATGAAGAAGATTGCGGGTCCGATTCGTACGGAGCTTGCCCAGTACAGAGAGCTTGCATCGTTTGCACAGTTTGGTTCGGATCTTGATCCGGACACCAAGGAACGATTAGAGCAGGGCGCCAGAATTAAGGAAATCCTGAAGCAGCCGCAGTATAAGCCGATGGCTGTGGAATATCAGGTTATCATTTTGTTTGTAGCGACAAAGAAGTATCTGCTTGATGTGCCTGTCAGCGACATTACGAGATTTGAAGCGGAGCTGTTTGAGTTCCTTGATACGAAATATCCACAGGTGCCTAAGGCAATCAGGGAAGAAAAGGTCATTTCAGACGAAACCGAAAAAACGCTTGTTGCAGCAATTGAAGAGTTTAAAGGACGTTTTCAATAAAAGAAGGGGGGACTGAATATTTATGGCCTCAATGAGAGATATCAAACGGCGTAAAGGCTCCGTACAGAGTACGCAGCAGATTACAAAGGCCATGAAGCTTGTTTCCACCGTCAAACTGCAAAGGGCGAAGGGACGTGCGGAGAAGTCTAAGACTTATTTTAACTGCATGTATGATACGGTGGTTTCCATGCTTTCCAAAGCAGGGGATATTAATCACCCGTTCTTAAAGCAGAATGTTTCTCCCAAGAAAGCGGTCATTGTGATTACCGGAAACAGGGGACTTGCAGGAGGCTATAATTCCAATATTATCAAGCTTGTAAAGGACAATGATTGGAATAAGGACGATTTGATTATTTACCCGATTGGAAGTAAGGGACGGGATACCTTTGCAAGGCTTGGCTATCAGATGGGAAACGACTACTCGTCGGCGATTGAGGAGCCTATTTATGCAGATGCGATGACAATCAGCAGTCAGGTACTCAGCGATTTTTCAAGCGGCAAGGTAGGCGAGATTTACATTGTTTACACGGGCTTTAAGAATACCGTGACGCATATTCCGACAAGATTAAAGCTGCTTCCGATTAAGATTGAGGACGAGCGCAGCGCTGACGATAAGGCGGTGCTGGATTTTGAGCCGGAAACGGAAGAGGCAATTGATTTGATTATTCCGAAGTATATCACAAGTCTGATATACGGAGCGATGGTCGAGGCGGTTGCGAGCGAAAACGGCGCCAGAATGCAGGCGATGGACAATGCGACCAACAATGCGGATGAGATTATTTCTAATCTGTCGCTGCTCTATAACAGAGCGCGTCAGAGTGCGATTACGCAGGAATTAACAGAAATTATCGCGGGTGCTCAGGCAATATCATGAGGAGTTGTTCTGAAGATGTTGCGTCATTGTGACGCCAATGTGAAACGATGTTTCACATACAAGAACAACTAAACCTTATGACGAAGAATGGCAGAGCCATTCTTCACAAGAGTATTGCGTAAAATATGATTAGTATAGAGAGGAAACAAAGAAATGGCAGATAAGATAATTGGTAAAGTTACCCAGATTATCGGTGCGGTTCTTGATGTGAAGTTCAGTGAGGGACAGCTTCCTGAGCTGAATGACGCGGTTAAGATTACGAGGACGGACGGCACGGAGCTGACAATTGAGGTTGCGCAGCATTTGGGTGATGATACGGTGAGATGTATCGCCATGGGACCGACGGACGGACTGGTAAGAGGTATGGACGCTGTTTCGACAGGCGCGCCGATTACGGTTCCTGTTGGTGAGAGTACGCTGGGACGTATGTTCAACGTACTTGGCGAACCGATAGATAACAAACCTGCTCCTGAGGCACAGGGGTTTGAGCCGATTCACAGACCTGCGCCGACGTTTGAGGAACAGGCAACTTCGACAGAAATGCTTGAGACAGGTATCAAGGTCGTTGACCTGCTTTGTCCTTATCAGAGAGGCGGTAAAATTGGTCTGTTCGGCGGCGCCGGCGTAGGAAAAACAGTGCTTATTCAGGAGCTGATTACCAATATTGCGAATGAGCATGACGGTTATTCCGTATTTACGGGCGTTGGTGAGCGTACGAGAGAGGGTAATGACCTTTACAACGAAATGACCGAGTCCGGCGTTATCAGCAAGACGGCGATGGTATTTGGTCAGATGAACGAGCCGCCCGGGGCGAGAATGCGTGTTGGTCTGACGGGTCTTACGATGGCGGAGTATTTCCGTGACAAGGGTGGAAAGGACGTGCTTCTTTTCATTGATAATATTTTCCGTTTTACACAGGCAGGTTCTGAGGTTTCGGCGCTGCTTGGACGTGTGCCTTCTGCCGTAGGTTATCAGCCGACGCTGCAGACGGAGATGGGTGCTTTGCAGGAGCGTATTACATCAACAAAGAACGGTTCTATCACTTCAGTACAGGCTGTTTATGTGCCTGCCGATGACTTGACAGACCCTGCTCCGGCGACAACATTCGCTCACTTGGACGCAACGACCGTGCTTTCGCGTTCGATTGTGGAGCTTGGTATTTATCCTGCGGTTGACCCGCTTGAGTCTACATCAAGAATCCTTGATCCGCGTATCGTAGGTCAGGAGCATTATGAGGTAGCGCGCGGCGTGCAGCAGGTACTTCAGAAATATAAAGAATTACAGGATATTATTGCAATCCTCGGTATGGATGAGTTGTCAGAGGAGGATAAGATTACGGTTAACCGTGCGAGAAAAATTCAAAGATTTTTGTCGCAGCCGTTCCATGTTGCGGAGCAGTTTACGGGTATGCCGGGTAAATATGTACCGATTGCAGAGACAATCAGAGGCTTTAAGGAAATCATGGAAGGAAAGCATGATGATATTCCTGAAGGACATTTCTTAAATGCCGGAACAATTGATGACGTAGTGGCAAGAGCCAAGTAGGCAGTATGAAAAATCGTTGATTTTTCATACGGCAAATTTGTGCAATAAGCACAAATTCGCAGACTGGGAAAGGAGCGGAGTTATTGCTATGGCTGAAAAGTTCAAGCTTACAATTGTGACACCGGACCGTGAATTTTTTAACGAAGAGGCGGATATGGTGGAATTCAATACAACGGAGGGCGAAATCGGCGTTTATGCAGGTCATGCGCCTTTGACGGTGATTGTAAAGCCCGGCATTCTCACTATAACACAGGGTGAGAGGGTGCGAAACGCGGCGCTTCATGCAGGGTTTGTGCAGATTCTTCCGGAGGAGATTACCATTCTTGCGGAGATTATCGAGTGGCCGGAGGAGATTGACAAGGGGCGTGCCGAGGAGGCAAGGCAAAGAGCCGAGGGCAGACTTGCCGAGCGCAGTGCGAATATTGACCTTGACAGGGCTCAGGCGGCGCTGATGAGGGCGGTTGCGCGTATTAATGCCGCTGCATTGAAATAAGGATATTGACTTTGTGAGGGCCACTGTCTGAGGGGATTTAGACAGTGGCTTTTCAAAACCGACGGGAAGGGAGTGTGGGATTAAAGATTTCACACAGCAGAAATGGAGGGTTGTTATGAAAAATGCAAAAAAGAGTGTGAGAATTTTGGCGTTTGTGCTGTCGATTGCAATGGCAGCTGCATTTGGTTTACCGGATAATGTGATGATAGCGGAGGCAAAGGATACGTATCATATTACTGCGAAATCGGCTGCCGGAGGCGGGATTACGGATGAAGGAACGCATACAGTACGAAAGGGTAAGGACAAAAGTTACAATATCTATCCGGATGCTGGATACAGAGTAAATTATGTCACGATTGACGGTAAAAATATTGGGGCGGTTACAGAATATACGTTTGAGGATGTAGATGCCGACCACGAAATCTGTGTCTATTTTATATCAGCGTCATCGCCGGACCCCAATGCAGTCAGCAAAAAAACACTGAACGTTTTGGGCAGTTTTTCGTTGAAAAGCGGTACCGGTTCCTATGCTCCGAATACGAAAGTTACGGTTGACGCCGGAGCAGTGGCGGGCTTTCGGTTTGCAGGGTGGACTGCTTCGGACGGGAAGATTTATCCGTCGGCAGTGACGACCATTACCATGCCGAAGTATGATTTGATTTTGTATGCGAACTGGGCTGCTGAAGGAACAGCCGACGCGTTCAGTCAGATTGCCACGACGAACTTAAAAGGAGAACAGGTATATGGGTGGGCGGCAATAACCGAGAAGCTTATCACGTTTACGGCAAAGGACCTGCAAAAAGGTTCGGGTTCTATAATGAATATGAATATTGGCGGTTTTAATTGCTACGTTGACGCGGCGGCAATTGCTGCTTTAAATACAAGACCGGGTATGGCGCTTAATATTTCATATGGCACGGATGCAAGCTTTACGTTCTATGGCGATATGGATAATTCGCTGTTTTTCGGAACGGAGCTTAGCTATATGTGTACGACGAAATCAGTAGGCGCGGTGCATGAGAAGGAGCTCTCCGCGGGCTATAAAAAAACGACGAACAACCGCATGGAGCTGATGGCGGCGATCCGCGGCTTACAGGAGTTAAACAGGCCCGGTGAGGTCGCTCTGTACTCGG
>CAMWNY010000040.1 GCA_947175775.1 uncultured Lachnospiraceae bacterium
GCAGCATAAGAAGATCTGTATGAAAAAAACTGCCAACGATTACTTGACAGTAACATAAAAGAACTGTAAAACCAAAAAGGATAGAATTGTTCTGTGCAATATGATATGATGTCAATAGAAACATACACGCCCGAATGGGCATGAATTATATATTATATAGGAGATTACACGATGATTAAAGTGATATTATGGGATATAGACGGAACGCTTTTGGATTTTGGACAGGCAGAGAATTATGCCATGAAAAAGTGCTTTTCTGTTTTGAATATGGGAGAATGTACGGACGCGATGGTTGAGCGATACGCTGCGATTAACACAAAATACTGGGAGCGTCTTGAGCGCAATGAGATTACGAAACAGGAAGTGTTAATCGGACGGTTTCGTGAATTTTTTGAGACTGAGGGACTTCCTTTGGAGAAAGCACAGATTTTTAATGAAGAATATCAGATTCGACTGGGCGATAAAGTTTTTTTTAACGATAATGCAAAGACGCTTGTAGAGGAATTGAAGGAACAGGGATTTGTGCAGTTTGCCGTGACAAACGGAACGCTTGCGGCGCAGAGAAGGAAGCTTGCGGCATCCGGATTTGATACATTGCTTGACGGGGCGGTAATTTCGGATGAAATCGGTGTGCAGAAACCGAATATCGGATTTTTCGAATATACTTTCGATATTCTTGCGAAAATCGGAACATATCAGAAAGATGAGATTATCATTGTCGGCGATTCGCTCACAAGCGACATGCAGGGGGGCAATAATGCGGGAATAGTGTGCTGTTGGTATAATCCCAAAGAGGAGCGTAACACAAAAGGACTGCATATTGATTATGAGATAAAAAATTTGATGGATTTGAATAAAATATTATTTACGAATTAATCTGTAATTGTTAAAATAAAAACAAGAATAAAAACACAGGAACGGAGGGTACCATGTTGGATTATTTGGATTATATCAAGGGAATGGACATCTCGTCACTCGACGAAATCGAACGGCTTGGCGCAAAATTTTATGATGACGGTAAGGAGGGGGATTTAATTGAAATCCTGAAACGTTATGATGTAAATTACATACGCCTGCGGCTGTGGAACGATCCCAAATCGCCGGAGGGTGAGCCTTATGGTGCGGGAAACAACGACTATGCCGCGACGCTTCGCATGGCAAAGCGTGTGAAGGCAGCAGGACTTGGATTTTTGCTTGATTTTCATTACAGCGACTGTTGGACCGACCCGGGCAAACAGCGCAAGCCCAAAGCGTGGGAGGGGTACGATGCCGCGCGGTTGGAACAGGCGGTTTACGACTTCACAAAACAAACACTGACTGATTTTGTCCGGGACGGCGCAGCGCCCGATATGGTTCAGGTCGGAAATGAGTTGACAAACGGTTTGCTTTGGCCGGAGGGACAAGTGCCGAATTATGATAATATTGCGCGTTTTGTGAGCGCAGGCGTCAGGGCGGTGAGAGAAACGTGTCCGAAGGCAAAGATTATGATTCATTTGGACAATGGAGGAAAGAATGAACTTTACCGCAGCTGGTTTGATGAATATATTCATAAGAATAACGGTGCGGATTTTGATATTATCGGACTTTCTTATTATCCTTTTTGGCATGGAACGCTTTCCGATCTTGCAAACAATATGAACGACATTGCAGTGCGTTACGGAAAAGAATTGATTGTTGCCGAAGTGTCAATGGGACACACCGTGGAGGACTACATTGATTATGAAAAACTTGCGCCCGATAAACGTAAAGGTATGGCAACGAAGCCTGAGCTTTGCGAAAAGGTGCCGTTTGCCATGACAAAGGAGGGACAGTCCGAATTTATGAAAGCCTTTTTGCAGACGTTGGAAAACGTACCTGAACACAAAGGCAGAGGCTTTTTTTATTGGGAGCCGGCGTGGCTTCCGGTACAAGGCAGCGGCTGGGCAACGGAACCGTCGCTTGTGTATATGAAAGAAAAAGGACCATGCGGAAATGAATGGGCAAATCAGGCGCTCTTTGATTACGACGGAAATGCGCTTCCTGCGCTGCAGACAATCAGGGAATATCAGCCAAAACATAATTAGAAATGGAGGGGAACAGCATGATTACGAAGAATATTGCCACATTGGTACAATACGGTATTGCAGCCGGACTTTTAGATGAAATGGACAGAACCTATACTGTTAACAGCCTGTTGGAGTTATTTGGGATTGAGGATTATGAGGAACCGGAATGCCTTCCGGAAATCACGAATCCGGCAGATTTTAATTTGGAAGGATTGCTCAAGGAAATGCTCGATTACGCTGCGGAACATAACCTAATGACCGATGACAGCATTGTATACCGGGATTTGTTTGACACAAAGATTATGGGAAGGCTGGTGCCGCGCCCGTCAGATGTGATTTATACGTTTGACCGGATTTATGAGGAGCAGGGCGCAAAGGCGGCGACGGACTGGTATTATGCGTTCAGCCAAAATACGGATTATATCAGACGTTACCGCATTGCGCGTGATATGAAATGGAAGGCTGATACGGATTATGGGGAAATGGACATTACAATCAATCTGTCAAAACCGGAAAAGGACCCCAAAGCAATTGCGGCAGCAAAAAATGCAAAGCAGAGCGGGTACCCGAAGTGTCAGCTTTGCATGGAAAATGAGGGATACGCAGGACGGGTAAACCATCCCGCGAGACAGAATCACAGGATTATTCCCGTAGTAATTCAGGGAAATCAGTGGGGATTCCAATATTCTCCTTATGTGTATTATAATGAACACTGCATCGTGTTTAATTCACAGCATATACCGATGAAAATTAATCATGATACGTTTGTCAAGCTGTTTCATTTTGTGGAGCAGTTTCCGCATTACTTTGTCGGCTCGAACGCGGATTTGCCGATTGTCGGCGGCTCTATTTTAAGCCATGACCATTTTCAGGGTGGAAATTATGAATTTGCAATGGCGAAAGCGCCCGTGGAGAAATCGTTTAGCATAAAGGGATTTGAGGATATTCAGTCAGGGATTGTTAAGTGGCCGATGTCGGTGATACGTCTTTCCCACGCAGATTATAACCGTATTATCGAGCTTGCGGATCTTATTTTAACAAAGTGGAGAGGTTATACGGACGAAGCGGCGTTTATTTTTGCCGAGACGGACGGGGAACCGCATAATACGATTACGCCGATTGCAAGAAAACGCGGGCAGAATTATGAGTTGGATTTGGTTCTGCGCAACAATATCACAACCGAGGAGCATCCGCTTGGCGTTTATCACCCGCATGCCGAGCTGCACCATATCAAAAAAGAAAACATTGGTCTGATTGAGGTTATGGGTCTTGCGGTATTGCCGTCGCGGTTAAAATCGGAGTTGGAGCTTCTTGCAGATGCGATTGTAAAGAAAACAGACATCCGCGCGGATGAAACATTGGAAAAGCACGCGGACTGGGTAGATGAAATACTGCCCAAATACAGCAATGTTACACAGGAAAATGTGATGGACATTCTTGAGAAGGAGGTCGGTATTGTATTTGGACAGGTACTTGAGCACGCCGGCGTTTACAAGCGGGATGAGATGGGACAGGCAGCATTTATGCGTTTTATAGACAGCATACAGCCGTAAAAACGGGAATTGTATGGGAGAAGCAACAGGAAGCCGAAGGCTGAACTGTTACTGTGAGAAAATGAAACACGCAGGGAGGATTGACATGTCCAGGAAAAAGAAAGAATCCGCGGAATTTCGGTTTTATGAGCTTTCGAATGATAAGCCTGCGCTTGTGCTGATTGGTGATAAATGGAAGCAGGTATATGGTGAAAATATTAACAATATGCACTTTCACAACCTGTTGGAAATCGGTTACTGCCATTACGGGACAGGCGATTTGGTGATAGAGGAGGACCGTTATCGCTTTACGAAGCAGATGGTATCATGCATTCCGGCTAATTTTCTGCATGTCACGAGAAGTGATGTGAATGTTATTGCTTATTGGGAGTGGATTTACATAAACCCAGCGGAGATTTTGAAAAACTGCGGTAAGACGCCGCAGGAAATACGCGCTGTTTTGGAGGCGGTAAATGACAGGGCATTTTTTGTGCATGCGCAGGAAAATCCGGTGCTTGCGGCGCTGGTACGTGCGGTGTTTGATGAGATGCGGCACAAGGGCGAGCATCATTTGGAGTGCGTGCGGGGTATGGTTTATGCGCTTGTGTTTGAGATTGCGCGTTTTAACGACAAGGAGGTAAGCCGTACCCTGAGTCGGAACGGAAGCCTGCAGCTGGAGCGGGCAATTGAGTATGTGGACGCCAATTATGCGAACACATTCCGCATTGCGGATCTTGCGCAGGTATGCCATATGAGTGAAACACATTTTCGGCGTATTTTCCAGGAAAAGATGAATATGACGCCGGTGGAGTATGTGAATTTTGTGCGCATCAGAAAGGCATGTGAGCTGATAGATAAGACGGACATCAGCATGGAGGAAGTGGCGGGAAAGGTCGGGTTTGTCACGCCTTCGACCTTTAACCGTAATTTCCGGCGTATCGTGGGAACATCGCCGTATCAGTGGAAAAAACGTCCGGACAGCCATGAGCGTAAGCTTGCAGAATATAAGATTTCCGCATTAAAAGGTTGGTAAAACCGGTAATGGTTGAAATTGCACGAAAGTTAAGGGATATTGGCTACAAATATTAGATGGAAATGCTATACTTCATTTATAGGCTGTCGTGAATTGATGGCAAGAATGATAGAAGGAGGAAGAACAGTGGATCAATTTGTGGTTAATATTATCCATCGCCCGGAAATGGTTCCAGAGTATGCGGAAAAGGTGACAGGGCATGGAAAGACAGAGGATATTGGAAGAAAAGCGCTTCTTACGGAGTCGCTCGATATTTTTAAGACACAGCAGGAATGCGCGCACAAAAACGGTTTAAAGACGACGATTCAGATGACATACGCAAGTCTGTTTAATGATGAGGCGGTTGCGATTGCAAAGGAGCATCACGAAACCTATGGCGATGAGATTGCGCTTACGCTGTTGGGGCTTCCGTGTACGGAGTTCCGTGAGAAGTATAAGACAAAGGATTTCTGTATTTGGATGTTTTCAATGGAGGACAAAATGTCCATTGTTGATGATGTATTCGGCAAGTTTTATGAGCGGTTTGGTTTTTATCCGGAGTCAACAGGTTCTTACTACATGGACGCGGACCTCACCAATTACATAAAGAGCAAGTATCCGATGGTAAAATGCGCCGTGGCGACTTGTTGGGAGGAGGGACCAAAGGCATATCACACCTGCAACAATTCATGGTATACCTTTATGGACGGCGGTCCTTGGGCGCCGTGGATTCCCTCAAAGCAGAATACACACGCGCCGGCGGCAAATGAGGCGGAGGATTCGGGCATCGTGGCAATCCCGCATTTGTCAAGGGACTTGATTGCGTGCTATGACGGAAACGGCTCGAACTTCGGAACGCATCCGCAGAACGTTTTGCGCGGCATGATTTATGATTCCAAGACATGGGAGTTTCCTTATATGTACAATCTGATTGACCAGTACAGGGATTTGGAGAAGTACAACAATGGTTACGCTTATAATATGATGTTTGTCGGTCCCGGCTGGATGAACAAGATGGGACGCTGGGAGGCGCCGTATGAGCTTTTGTTAAAGTCCTATGAAGACGGATGCGCGTATTACGGACAGCTCAAAAAAGAGGGAAAGCTTACAGACATGACAATGTCCGAGTTTGCGGACTACTACAGGGAAAAGAAGGGCGTGACAAAGGGCGTTTATACGGAGCCGGAGTGTGCGCTTTGGAGAGATATTTTATATGGTTCGGACAAACAGCTTTTTTGGTACTGCGACCCGTTTATGAGAGCGTGCGTCAATATGGATCAGGGCGGCGCGATTGTGGATTTGCGCCCGTATGCGGCAAAGCTTGAGTGGAAAACAGGCATCGGAACAAAGCATGTGTGGGATGCGTCGTATCCGTTCCTGATTCAGGAAAAGTACAGGGCAGGCTACTTTACGCATTATGCAGGCGAAGGTACGGTCAGAAGCGCGAAAGTCTGCTATAACGGCGAGGAAGTTGACCTTTGCTTATGCCGTACAAAGGCGCACTTCTCGGAAGAGCCGAATGCGGACGGACAAGGGAAAACGCGTATTCTCACGCTTGACCCGGTTGATATTGAATTTTATGATTTGACGGTGAAGCTGCAGTCAAGGATTCTTTTTGAGGAAGGCAGTTCGGACATCAGGATTGAACGCAAAATCTTAGAGATGTCGAAGCCTGACGCAGAGGTAGAGATAAACGAGTATATCGTATGCTGCTACGGCACGACGGAGTATTCGGAGGATATGAACGGCATTACGCTGTGCTGTGCGGGAGAGCAGGAGGCAAAGACGATTACCTACGCATATAAGTGCAGGGAAGAAAGCCTTGCAAATGCGAAGGAGGTATCGGCAGTAATTCCCCCGATTGAAACGAAGGTATCGCTTACCGCGCAGGGAAAAGACTTCACGGGTTATGTGAAGGAAGGTTATGCATTCTCACCGATGCTTACATTAGGCTATACAACTACGCTCAAGAATAAGGAGGTATTTGCGACATGTCTCAAGGTAGAAAAGGCAAACTAAATTATAGATGTCCCTCATGCTTTATGAGAGATTTGGATATTGATATGTTTTACGATAAGGAAAAGGACGAATTTTACTGCATGCGCTGCCAGTACACCGGAAAAGAGGCAGACGTGCTGGAGAAAAATGAAATGGTGAGATTTCGCTACCGTGCGATGGCACAGCGGTTTACGAAGTTTGATTTTGACTGAGTAGAAGGCGGAGTCTGAAGATTATCATTGAGAGGAATACAGGGCTGTTGCGATATAGGTAAAAGGCTATCTATGGAGCAGCGGCTCTGTTTTTTGAGAATAAAAGTTCAGACATTTGATTTACAATATCATGACAACGTTGTACAATGAGGGTAGCAGGAAGGATGACAATGAGTGAAAGAGAAAAGGCGCTGATTGACGAAGTTAAGCCGGATGAATAGGATTTGGTGAATGACAGTTCACTTCTTGACTTTTTTCGTGTTCAGTCATAAGATTATCTAAAAAAGAATGAAATAATTGAAAATAAGAGGAACTCACACATGAAAAAAATTTTTATCGACGGAAGCGAGGGCACGACGGGGCTTCGCATTTTTGAGCGCTTTGAAGGGCGCGATGATATTGAAATCTTAAAAATTCCGTCAGAGCTTCGAAAAGATCCTGACGAAATCAAAAAATATATTAATGCGTCTGACATCACGTTTTTATGCCTGCCGGACGCGGCGGCAAGAGAGGCTGTTGCGATGGTGGAAAACGAAAATACCATTATTATCGACACCTCCACGGCGCACAGGACGCAGGAAGGCTGGGCGTACGGCTATCCGGAGCTTTCGCCGCAGCACAGGGAAGCAATTAAAACCGGAAAACGGATTGCCGTTCCAGGCTGTTATGCGACAGGCTTTATCACAATCGCTTACCCTATGGTTGCAAAGGGAATGCTTCCCGCGGATTACCCTGTGGCGGCATTTGCGATGTCGGGTTACAGCGGAGCCGGAAAGAAGACGATTGCAGTCTATGAAGCGCAGGAGCGCGATAAAGAACTGGACGCGCCGAGAGAATACGCGCTTACGCAAAACCATAAGCACTTAAAGGAAATGCAGGCAATTACGGGACTTGCAAGAATGCCATTGTTTTCGCCGCTCATCTGTGATTATTACAGCGGAATGGTCGTAACCTTGCAGTTTTATGCGGACATGCTAAACGGAAAGCCGACGCCTGAAAAAGTGCACGAATTGTTTGCATCATATTATGAAGGCGAGCAGTTTATAAAAGTGATGCCGTTTGGAACGGAAGCGGAGTACAATGGATTTTTGGCTGGAAATACCTGTTCGGGATGGGACGGTATTGAAATTTATGTAACAGGAAATGAGGACAGAATTCTTGTGAGCACGCGTTTTGACAACCTTGGAAAAGGCGCATCGGGCGCTGCGGTGCAATGTCTGAATATCATCCTTGGCTGTGAAGAACATAAAGGACTTGTATTATGATAAAGTTACCAAAAGAGTTTGAGGCGAGAATGCAGGATATGCTTGGAAGTGCGTATCCTGCTTTCGTGCGTAGTTATGAAAAACAAAAAGTGCAGGCGCTGCGGGTCAATACGCTCAAGGCAAGTGCGGAAGAATTTTTGGAAAACGCGCCGTTCTTTGATAAGGCATCGGTGCGGCGGGTGCCGTGGGAAGCAAACGGATTTTATTACAGCGAAGAGATGACGTTTGGAAAACACCCGTTTCACGAGGCGGGCGTTTACTACATACAGGAGCCGAGCGCGATGACACCTGTGCCATATTTGGAGGCAAAGCCCGGCGAGAAAATTTTGGATTTGTGTGCTGCCCCCGGCGGAAAGACGACGCAGATTGCTTCGTATATGAAGAACGAGGGGATTTTGGTGTGCAATGAAATTCATCCTGCGCGTGCGAAAATCCTGTCCGAAAACGTGGAGCGCATGGGCATCCGAAATGCGCTTGTGACAAATGAAACGCCCAAACATTTGTCGGAACTGTTTGGCGCGTATTTTGACCGGATTCTTGTGGATGCGCCGTGTTCCGGCGAGGGCATGTTCCGCAAAAACGAAGAGGCGTGCGGAGAGTGGAGCCTTGAGAACGTGAAGCTCTGTGCGGACAGGCAGGATGAAATTTTAGACTGCGCCGACTTGATGCTGCGCGCGGGCGGCAGGCTTGTGTATTCCACCTGTACCTTTGCGCCTGAGGAGAATGAGGGAAGCGTGGCACGTTTTTTGGCGCGCCATCCGGATTATGAGATTGTCAGGGTTGAAAAATACGAGGGAATGAGCAGCGGCAGGACAGAGTGGTCAGGAGGCTTTGATGTAAAAAAAATCGAGGATACGATAAGATTATTTCCCCATTTGACAGACGGAGAAGGACATTATGCGGCGGTATTGCAAAAAGCGGGCGAAGTGCCAAACGCTTATCAGGGATTTTTAAAAAACGGATTGCAAAAGGGCATTTCGGTAAAAGACGTGAAAGAGTTTCTTACCTTTCAGAGTGAAACCTTGACAATCAATCTTTTGGAATCGAAGGAGGAGTGCCTGCTTCGTTTTGGCGAGCAGCTATATTTGATGCCGCAAGGAATGCCTTCCATTAGAGAGCTAAAAGTACTGCGCGCGGGACTGCATCTTGGGACGTTAAAGAAGAACCGCTTTGAACCGTCGCACGCACTTGCGCTTGCGCTGAAAAAGTCGGATGTGAAACATCGTATGGAGCTTTGCGCGGAAGCGGACAAAAATGACACAAGTGTCATAAATGCATATCTGAACGGACAGACATTAAACTATGAAGGCGAAAAGGGCTGGTATTTAATGACCTGCGCAGGCTACAGCATCGGCTGGGGAAAGCTTGCGGGGCAGATTATGAAAAACCATTATCCCAAAGGACTGAGGAAATAAGATGAAAACATCAAAAACTGCATTAAATCTGACGCAGGGCAGACCGCTGAAGCTGATTTTGCTTTTTGCGATACCTGTGTTTTTGGGTAATCTGTTTCAGATTTTATATAATCTTGTTGATACGAAAATCGTGGGAAGTATTTTGGGTGAGGAGGCGCTTGCGGCAGTGGGCGCCGTGTCGTCGCTTTATACGCTGCTAACAGGTTTTTTTAATGGATTAAGTCTTGGTTTTAGCGTCATTACTTCAAGATATTTTGGCAGCGGCGATGAGAAGGGATTAAAACGAAACGTTGCCGGCTCCATTGTTTTAGGCTTTGGCACGGCGGCAGTGCTGATTGTGACAACCGCGCTGTTTCTAAAACCGATTTTGACGCTGCTTCATGTACCAAACGGACAGCTTGAGATGGCGTATACTTATATCTGCATTCTTGTGTGGGGCATGTTTGTCACGCTTGCTTATAATCTTTGCGCCAATATGCTCCGTGCAATCGGCGATTCGTTTACGCCGCTTGTTTTTCTTGTGATTGCGTCGCTTCTGAACGTCGTTTTGGACTATGCGTTTATCCTTGGACTGGATATGGGGGTAAAGGGTGCGGCGGTGGCGACCGTGCTCTCACAGCTTTTTTCGGTGGCGCTGTGCCTGCTTCGCATCTATAAAGGATTTCCGATTCTTCATGTCACAAAATCCGATTTCGTGCTTACGAAGCGTCAGGTTTTTGCAATGTATGAGAGCGGACTTTCGATGGGACTGATGTCAAGCCTTGTCAATTTCGGCACGCTGGTACTCCAAAGCGGCATCAACCAGCTTGGCATGAATATCATTGTGGCGCATACTTCGGCGCGCAAAGTGTTTGAAATCTGGAACCTTCCGGTCAGTGTCCTCGGCGCCTCAATGGCGACATACTGCGGTCAGAATTACGGTGCGGGGAAATATGACAGAATCCGACAGGGAATGAAAAGCGCATTGGCTTTGGGTACGGCATGGGTTGCGCTGATTTTCGTGCTTGCACATACGATTTCGCCCTATCTGATTGCGTTTATGGCGAGTACCGAAAATGCGGAAATTATCTATTGGGGAGCAACGTATCTGAAAGTGGATATGTCGTTTTTGGTGGTTGTCGTGTTTATTGTGATTTTGCGTAACTCCATGCAGGGTTTTGGTGATTATAAGACGCCGATTTTTTCCAGTTTTATTGAGCTAGTGGGCAAACTTGTGTTTACCTTTGTGTTTGTAAGGCTGTTTGACTATTGGGGCATCATTTGGACGGAGCCGGTGATTTGGATTCTGATGGTGATACCGTTGATTGTCATGACGCTGAAAAACCCGATTTTGGGATTTGGAACGAATCAGATAAAGGGGGAACAGGAATGAAAAAGAAATATGAAATTGATATGTGCAGCGGATCTGTATTCCAAAAGATGCTGCTCTTTGCAATACCGCTGATGTGTTCCAGCATTTTACAGCTTTTGTTTAACGCGGCGGATATTGTGGTGGTGGGGCGTTTCGCAGGGGACAACGCGCTTGCGGCGGTCGGCTCCAACAGTTCGCTTATTAACCTGCTCACGAATGTCTTTGTCGGGCTTTCGATTGGTACAAACGTGCTTACGGCACAGTATTACGGTGCAAAAAAGGAAAAAGATTTAAGGGAAACGGTTCACACGTCCATCCTTTTGAGCGTTTGCAGCGGTGTTATTCTGACATTTGTCGGGATTGTCGGGGCAAAGCCGCTCTTGGAGCTGATGCAGGCGCCTGAGGAGGTTTTAAGCCTTGCGGTCATTTATCTGCGGATTTATTTCCTCGGAATGACATCAACAATGGTTTACAATTTCGGAAGTGCGATTTTACGTGCTGTCGGCGATACGCAAAGACCGCTCTATTATCTGCTTGGTGCAGGTATTATCAACGTGGTTCTGAATCTTTTTTTTGTGATTGTATGTCACATGGGCGTGGCAGGCGTGGCGGCGGCGACTGCAATTTCGCAGACGATTTCCGCAGCCCTTGTCGTGCGCTGCCTGATAAAAGAACAAGGCGGTATTCATTTAGATTTAAAAAATCTTAAAA
>CAMWNY010000041.1 GCA_947175775.1 uncultured Lachnospiraceae bacterium
CGAACATACACTGCGCAATCCGCAACCCATATACCAATAATATATTTCGTTACGAAATCATTAACCCCCTTAAGTATGCATAAGTCTCATGCCCTGGCTGATAGCACGGACCTGAAACGATTAGTCCCATTCTCATAACTGAATTTTTTTCCTCAATTCTGCCCAACAAATCATATGGCATCTGCAGTTTTTCCTGTGTTTTAACTATTACAAATTCCCCGCTGCACAACTCGTACTCTTCACATTCAATTTTACTTTCCTCAGAAAAAGCAATAATTTTATCAATTGCCAAGTCGTATGACACCGATCCCAAATTATTCAAATCAAAGCTTTCAATAATCAATTGCTTATTATTTACCATTTCTTTTATTTCTTTATCCACTAATATCATAACGCACCTCTTTTATACTTGTTTAAAATGAAAGCTTATATAATCCAAAAAAATATATTCATTCCCAAAAGCATTAAGAATATAAAAAAATAAACAGCATAAAATGCTTTTGTTCTGCGTTTATTAACAATCAATATAATCACCCCCAACAAAATGTCTAACAATAGCATCAAGGAAAAGTCTATTTTCACAACATTCTTAATCCCCATATTTTTCTCTGTGATGGCTCCAAAGTTAAACATCAACAACGAGAACATCGACATAAAAACTCCCATTATCGTTATAATGTTGCCATAAATCCTATTTTCTATATTATCAAGTTCTTCTATCTTTTGATTATATTTTTCCAATTGTCCTAACCAGTCATCTCTCCATTCCCCCTGAACTCCCATATACTTTTTTTCATCCTGATAAGATCTGTCTTCATCTTGAGAATACGGTTTATCTGGTTTTACATCCAAATGCTCAAACATAATCTGAGCAATACCCTGCCCTTTATGTAAAACTACATCATTTGATGTAATATTATGTATTCGCAAAAAAATTCTTGTTTTATGTCCCGGTTGATAACACGGTCCGCTCACTTCCAGTCCCATCCGCATAACGGAATTTCTTTCTATAATTCTTCCAATACAGTCTACGGGCATCTGTATCTCAATATCTGATTTGACATACACCGTTTCACCGCTCCGCAAATTATAGGACCTTTTTTCAATAAACTTATTTTCATTGGTCCTATTAGGCAGAATGACACTATCAAGTAATATATCATACGATATGCAGTGCAAATTCTCGGGTTTATAACCACTGAATATCATATTTTGTGTTTCCACCAGCAGCGCGATTTGTTTATCAACTAAAATCAATCTATTACCTCTTATTTTCTATATCGTTTGTATTCAAAATGCATGATAATACTATAAAAAACTAACTTTTTCATAGCAACTTATATGATTTATCATACACCTACAATTTTTATTTTTCAACTGTTTTCCTAAACAAATCAAAAACTCTGCGCTTAATTCTTTAACACGCTCAAGCGCAGAGTTTCACCCACTATTATTATTGCACAATACTCATATCTTTTCCGGCAAACGGATTCCAGTCACCTAAGAATGCCGCAACTACCGTATTGTCGTTTACAACCGTTGTTTTATCCGAAAGCGTTACGTTTCCGTCCGCGCCTACGTTCAAGATTGCTGTCCAGCCTGCGCGTGCGCTTGTGTCGGATGCTGCTCCTGTCGATTCTACGGAAGCGTATTCCTGCATAAACGGCGACTCACCGCTCAGCGTGTTAATCCAACCCTTCGGCTGAATCAGGGACTCGCTTGCACCGTTGAAGTCAGTCTGCTCAATAATTGTCTTGTAGAACAATACCTCGCTCGTATCAGCCTTCCACGGTCTTCCGAACAGTCCCGGCTTGGAAGTCTTTACCGATGCCGTATCAACGCCTGGTGTCGTCGATTTTACGGTACAGTTGTACATCAGATAACCTCTCTCGCCTGCGTTCTGCTGTGCTGCCGTGATGTAGCCTGTGTCGTTCGGGTCCTCGCTTGTGTTAAATACAAGGTCGCATTTTGCAAATACTGCGGTCATACCGCCGTAAATGTAATCCACTGCACCATAAACGGAGCAGTTATAGAACGCTGCCGTCGAGCCTGTTCCGCCAAACAGTGTATCCTGCCTTCCGATAAATTTGCAGTTATCAAAGTAAATCTGCTTATAGCCGTTGTCAATGCCGACCGCAGAAGCACGCTCTATCATCGGTTTATTTTGTACTGCCGTACTGCCCGCCTTCATGGAAACACGAGGCGTATCTTTCTCACCCTTCGGCGCATCGCTTAACGCCACTACCGTATCATTTGCTTCTTTCTCTGAAATATACTGATTGAAAGAGTTTTCAAAAATAATACCCTCTGCGCTAAATCCGTCAGCCGATACAGCCACTGTTGCATTCCACAGTTTGTTCGTATTCTTGTATGTCGCACATCCGTTATCCGTGCTGACTTTCAGCACACGCTCACTCCAGCGACCGTCTTCACCCATGCTGTAATAGTTGTAGCCATGTCCATAGTACGATGTGATACGCACCGCGTTTTTATCAATATCAACGCCTTTATTTAAAGTTTGCAGGCTTGGTGTTTTGCTTGCATTTTTCAGCGTAATATTTGGCAGCCCGATAACAAGCATCTCTTCATAATTACCCGGCTGAATTTCAATCGTGACACGCTCGTTGTTCGGTCTGTCCATATAGTAAACTGCAAGCAGTGCGTCATTGATTGACTGGAACTCAAAGCCTTTCTTGCCTACCTGAAGTACAGGTCTGTACGCAGTCTTTTCTTCCTGTGCTTCTTTTGCAAAACTGATTGTTTTTGTCATGTTCTTGCCGTCAACCTTTACGTTGGACGTAAGCTTTTGTGTATAAGTATCGCTCTTTACTTCCACCTTGTACACGCCGTCTCTTAAACGAATCCCTTCGCTTCCCGTAAATGTGTATACATAGCCTTCCTCATCTAAGTTCGTGAAAACAAACTCCGCACCGGCAAGGTCACGCGCAGCTGCGCCGTCCAGTGCAATATTTACCTTATATGTAGGTTTCTTTTCAAACACGAAATCCTTTGCTGCATTTTCCGTTGCCGCTATACTTCTGCGTGTAAGCGCATAGTCATTAACCATGCCTGCATGAATGTCATAGTTTACACCCTTTTCAAGATAAAGGGTATACGCATCGCCGTTAATGCTGATTTCCGGCTTGTAAATCTCGTCCGAAACAAAAACAAGTGCAAGCTTTTCAAGCTCTGAAGCGCCAAGCCCCTTGATTTTTCCTGTGATTATCACAAGATCAACCGCATTCACATTGACGTCAAATGCTGTCGCACCCGCTCCCTTTGCAAGTGTAAGCTCGCGCGCGCTGTTAATCACATACGAATTTGCGCCCTCAAGAGAAACATCGTAAGTATACTGCTCACACAGGTTTGCCGTATATGTTCCGCCCTGTACAGGTGCGGTCGTCACTTCACCGGACTCCCTGCTCTTAAATACAATCTTATAACCTGCCGGAATATCCGCAGGCGCAGCTACCGTACCGGATACCGGAACTCTTGCGGGACTTTCTACTGTCACTCTTGCCACAACCAGTTTTTCGGTCAGTGTATAGAGTTTGTGCATCCCTGTTTCCGATGCATAATATGTAAGAACCGTACCGTTCTCCAAGCCTGTATGATTCTGCTCCGTCTTTACACCGCTTGGGCTTTCCAAAGTATATGTGTTGACGCTCTTTGCAGAATTCGCGCTTGCTGCAACGGTGATAATATCACCTGCCTCCGCGTAAATGCTTAAATTGACGGCATCTGTCATTGCCTTGTTTGAGTAGATATACCCATTATAAGTATTTCCCGCAAATTTGAGCGACTTCTCGTCGTATCTTGTCACGTCCTTATTGACGGTACGCAGTCTGTGCGTGTTTTTATTTCCGCCGTCGTCAAACGCAAACAATGTGTCACCAGCCTTATTTTTAACAGCAAACGACGTGATATTCTCGCCGACCGCACCTGCCGCCTTGCCGGGATAAAATCCGTTTAAGGCACTCTTGGTAAGCATGGTATTATAGCCCTCGCCAAAATCTGCGGCACCGAAGTCATAAACGTCAATATTCCCGTTTTCGTTCTTGCCCTCCATTTTCTTAGGCGCCTGTGTTGTGCCGGCAGCCGGCTCCACTGCCGCCGTAGTCATTCCTGACACAAGCAATGCGCCTGCCAAAACGAGCGCTAAAAGTGGTTTTGTCTTATGCTTTCTCATTATTTCCTCACTTTCCGCAGCATATGGCGCTGCTTTTTTATACAATATAACAAATTTCAAGCTATTTTTCAACTCTAATTTAGGAATTTTATCCCAAAAGCATGGGCGCCCCATTTGGAGCGCCCTACTAAAATCAGCATTGCTTATGCTTCTTTTATCTTGAATTTAATTGTCTTGGTTCCATAGTAACCATTCTTCGCAATACCTCTGATTGTTACGGAAGCATTGCCGGTCTTATAGTTATTCTTGTAACTTCCTGGTACGATTTCTACATGTGTGCCAAGCTCAAATTCATATGTTCCAAGCAGTTTGATGTCATTTGCCGTGAGCTGTACGGGATTTCTTCCGTCATAATACTTCACAAAGTCTTTTGCAAACTCAACTTTCTTAAGCTTTCCAACATTCTTTGCTTTATTGTAATAGTATCCCAATGACAAATCTCCGTCAAGGTAATTTGCCTTTGTCGCATCAGAAGGACGGATAATTACCGCGCTTCTGCCGTCCTCAGCTACTGTAGGCTCGATTACATAGTCCTTATTGACTTTCAGCTTTGTTCCGAAGTAGTCATTAAGAACCACTGCCTTTTCAAGTGCCTTCTGAAGTGCAGCGCCTTCAAGGTCTCCCTTTGTTATGTCCACTGTAATAGCGCTGCTTACATATACGCCTCCATCAGTGAAGTAAGACGGCTTAATTATATATTCTGACTCACTAAATATACCCTTGAATGCATTCATACCTTTACCTGAGAACTTCACAGTACTGCCTGCTTCTTTGTTCTTGCTCGTATACTTATAAGATCCCTTAAAGTCTACGCCTTCTTCAAGTAATATTTCATCGGCAATTTCCGTGTGGCTCGCATTTGTATATCTTCTAAATAAGATAAACTGCGCTTTTGCACCATTAGGTGAATACTCCATGCCATAATAAGGAGCATACACATCCGTTTCCGGATTTACTTCGATCGGCTTAATTGTAAACGGTATATTCAATGTACCTGATACATTGTTTCCAATACCCTTAATAACCAAAGAAGCCTTTCCTGCCTTACGGTTATTCTTATATGTTACCGTGTAGTCAATATTCTCTCTAAGCTTTTTGCCGGCACTGGATTCTACAAGCAGCGTCTCAGCTACGACTGCCTCTACACCGCGGTAATCATACTCTTTGCCCTTAAGGTCCTCACCGTTTGCATCTTTTGCCGTTACCTTAATCTGGTCAGCTTTATTGATTGCCGCCTTCTTAATTGTAAAGTTAACGGTCTTTGTGCCTATTACAAACTTTTCGCCTTCAACATATGATGCATCGCTGTCTGCCGATACAATTACGGAAGCCTTTCCTGTATTGATGTTGCTTCTGTAAGAAATCTTATACTTCGTATCAGCAATTTCTTCCTTGCCAACCTTAATGGACGTTACCTTCGGAATTATTGCATATCCTGTATAGACAGCGCTCTTTGTATCAATTGTAATCTTTGCCTTGCTAAGGTCAATTATTTTGTCCTTATCTGCCTTCTTGTCAAATACCTTATATGTTCTTGGAAGGCTGCTATCCGGATCAATCCTGTACTCGTCAACTTCTCTGCCCAATCCCTTGATTGTTACGGACCATGTATTGTCTTCCTTCTGCTCAGGCGTTCCTACTTCATAATCAAGCCCTTCTGCAAATGTAATCGGCTTTATCGGATTGCCTTCACTGTCTTTGTCTGCATAATATACAACAGATGTCTTCGGTCTATTTTCCGGATTCTTCTTAGGATCCGCCAGGATAGATGACACTGCTATTACACAGTCGTCAAGTTTGATTGTCTTAACAACATCCGGCTTATCGGGGTTATCGGGATTATCAGGATCATCAGGATCATCAGGACCCGGAACCTCCGGCGTAATAATTGTCATATCTTTTCCTGCAAACGGATTCCAGTCGCTGAAGAATGCTGCTACTACTGTATCATCCGTAACAACTGTGTTGCCGTCTGCAAGTGTTACTTTACCTTCTTCATCTGCCGTAAGCATTTTTGCCCATGTCACACGGCTTTCAGAATTGTTTACACCTGCCAACTCAATGGATGCATATTCCTGACTAAGTCCTGATTTTCCACCAAGTCCATCATTCCATCCTGCCGGAACAATAAGCGACTCATCTGTTCCATTGTAATTCGTCTTTTCAATAATTGTCTTGTAGAATACAACTTCACTTGTATTCGCTGTCCACGGTCTTCCAAAATATCCCGGTTTTGAAATCTTTTCTGACGCTGTATTCACACCCGGTGTAGTAGATGCTACTCTACAGTTATACATGAGATATCCTCTGCCTGATGACTGCTGTGCCGCTGTGATATATCCCACATCATTATTGTCTTCCATTGTGTTAAACAACAAATTACACTTTGCAAATACTGCGGTCATACCACCAAAGATATAATCTGTTCCGCCGTAAACATCACATCCATAAAATGCTGCTGTTACTTCTACTCCACCATATAATGTATCTTGATGTCCGATAAAGCTACAGTTATTGAAGTTAATCTTCTTATAACCATTCATGATAGCAAGAGCTGCTGCTCTCTCGACATATTTCTTATTCTGTACGGTTGTATCTCCGGCTTTCATTGATGCCCTTGGAACATCGCCTTCTTTTACCGCACCCTTCACAGGTACTATTACATCTTCTGCTGCCTTCTTTGACATATACTGATTAAATGAGTTCTCAAAAATAATTCCGTCTGCTTCAAATCCGTCTGCTCCGATTACTACGGTCGCATTCCAATAACTTCCTGATGTTGTTCCTGATCCCGGATTTATAAACGACAAAGAACCGTTATCTTTGTTTGTTTGAAGAACGTCTGCATCCCACTTGCAATCATTACCCATTGAATAATATGCATAGCCATGTCCATAGTAAGATGTAATACGTACGGAAGAAGCCTCTATATCCACACCTTTATTAATCGGTTTGATGCTTGGTTCGGAATTTGCATTTTTCAATGTTACATTCGGGGTATCAACTACAAGCATTTCCTCATAATCGCCCGGCTGAATTTCAATTGTCACGCGCTGGTCCGCCGTTCTCTCCATCTCTCTTACGACATCGAGTGCGTCATTGATTGATGTGTAGTCACAACCTGATGCACCTACTGTTATTTTTTCTTTGTATTCAACTTTATTTCCAGCATATTGTGCCGTAATTTTTGTCAAATAAGTTTTTGCAGTAGTCGTTATTGTTACATAACCCTTTTCACCTGTATACTCGTAAGTGCTTGTTTTTACTTTATTTGTAGTCTTGTATGCCTCATCACCTTCTGCAAGTGAAATATCAACAGTATTTTCAATACTTCCTGTCGCTTCGTAATAATAAGAAACCGATATTTTACATGGACCCGCCACAGGAACTTTATATTCTCCGCCTGCACCACTTACAGCATGTGCTTTACCGTTCTCATTGCTTACGCCGCTCATAAGGAGACCTTTGTAGTTCTCCAAAGTATTTTTTGTAAATCCCTCTTCTTCACTGAACGTCCAATCCGTAATCGGGTCTTTACTAAATTTAATTATTTTTTCTGCATTTTGACCTGCTACCTTAAGGTCGGAAGTCAATAATTGAATATATGGGCAGCCCTTCGTTGTTACTTCATACTGACCATCTCTTAACTTAATGCCTTCTGTTCCCGTAAAGGTATACACGTAATCCGCATCGTATTCTCTTACATTTTCAACAATATTTACTCTTGAAAATTCAAAACTTGTAGTTGCAAGCTCTTCCTTTGTGGCTCCTTCCGGCTTAATTGTTATATCATAGACCGGCTTTGCGGCAAAAGTAATGTCTTTTGTGCCACTTTCAGATGCTGATATTTTCTTATCCTCAGCAACAAGTTCAAAATCGTCTACGCCTTCTACGGTTAATGTATATTCAACATCCTTTTCAAGCGTTAATGTAAATTCACCTGTTGTCGTTTTCAATGTAAGTTCAGGCTCATAAATCATGTCGCTTTCAAATCCCAGCTTAAGGCTCTTAAGCGGTGTCTGATTGCCTCCAGCAACCGGATCCAGTCCCTTAATGCTTCCCGTTACTGTTACAAGGTCTACTGCCTCTACAGTTACATCATACTGGTATGTCTTTGTATCACCATCTACCACAATGCCTTCTCCAGCAAGCGTAAATGATGGATTTTCATTTGTAACAACAAATTCCTTTGCATCGCTTAACGCGACATCATATGTATATCCTTCACTAAGGTACCGAGCGTACTTTCCGTTTGTTACCTTTGCCGTCTTTACCTCGCCGGTTTCTCTACACTTAAATTCAATAGAATAGTTCGTCGGCTTCTGCTGTGAAGTTACTGTCACTGTACCTGATACTAAGACTTTTTCTTTATGCTCCCTGGTAATTCTGCCAACTACCAGTTTCTCATCTACAGAATAAATTTTATACTGACCACTTTCTACAGCATAAAATGTCAATGTAGCACCATCTCTTGCTGCGACAGCAGTCTGTGGTACTGCCCCCGTCACATTCATCTGCTCAAATGCAACGGTAGAATCACCGTTGTTTCCTCCAGCTACAACTTGAATAACATCTCCTGCCTTTGCATAGATGGAAATATACGGTTCCGGACTCTGTGCATTTACATACAGTGCACCTTTGCACACATTTGCAAACCATTTCGTATTTGCTCCTGCCAGCTTTTCCGGATTTAAATCCGGATTCTCTGCATAAAGACGTGTTTTTTTCTCACTTCCCTGTATTAGAGAAGAATACTCAATGTATTTTTCTTGATCATCTGCATTAATCGTAAAGCATGATGTAAATTGTCCGCCCTCAACTGCGCCAATTGCATTATTAAGGTCTTCTGCCGTCAACATATTGATGTATTTTTCTTCATCCAGTTTGTCTGCGTTGAAGTCCCATACTGCAATATGCTTTGTATCAAGCCCTTCATCATTTCCGCCGTCGTCTTCCGGCTCCGGATCTACCATAATAGAGAATAAATACGCTTGACCTGTCGCCTCTAATGTCGCATACCCATTAGTTCCTTCGCATTTAAACACACTCGTCGCTTCCGCTGTTGATGCTTGTACTCCATCTACTTTATACAGGGCATATTGCGCACTATGGGCTACTACTGTTATCTTACTTTTTCCTGCTACCGGAATCTTTACTTTCGTTCCCGCATTCAGCATAAGGTCTTTATTACTATCATTATTTCTTCTGTTAAATTTTCCGCTTGTGGCATCTACTTCCAGTCCAAAATAATTCTCTGTTGTGTTTTCAATTGTTTTTTCTGTTAACTCCGTATCATTTTGGAAATCCCAAAATGTACGCAGTTCTTTCTCACCCTCAATAGCTTCTACCCTTATTGAGAATAAATATGCTTGACCTGTCGCTTCCAACAATACATATCCGTCTGTTCCGTCACATTCAAACACACTCGTTGCATCCGCTGTTGATGCTTGTACTTCATCTACTTTATATAGGGCATATTGCGCACTATGGGCTACTACCGTTACCTTACTTTTTCCTGCTACCGGAATCTTTACTTTCGTTCCCGCATTCAGCATAAGGTCTTTATTACTATCATTATTTCTTCTGTTAAATTTTCCGCTTGTGGCATCTACTTCCAGTCCAAAATAATTCTCTGTTGTGCCTTCAATTGTTTTTTCTGTTAACTCCACATCATTTTGGAAATCCCAAAATGTACGCAGTTCTTCCTGATCATCACCTCCAGGGGGATTGCTGCCTTCACCTGTTGTTTCTGTAACTTTGATAGAAAAAACTCTAGCACCACGTTTGGTAGTATTTACTGCATCTGATGTTTCATCTTTATCGGCATTATCTGGTGATATCACTTTATATGAGCCTGCTGTCAACCCAGTATATTTTACTGTTGTACCTTTGGTTCCTTTGGTTGTTATAATACCACTTGTTGTTATGCTTACAGAGTCAGTTTCTCCCGGTGTAACATCATCTGTAGTTATTATATTATTTGAGCCATCTGCCAAACCTATTGCAGATACATTTGAAGCTCCAGTAGAGCTCATCACAAGTTCAACATCCGCTGTTCCAGTGACAGTAAAATTAATTGAGCTTTTTCCTAAAGCTGCAACTTCTACACAAGTTATTGTTCCATCAAATGTACTTCCTGGTTTACTGCCATCATTCTTAATTCGCTTTGCTACATTTCCGGTTACGCTAAAGTAATTATCAAAATTTGGCTCATTCTCAACAACCAAATTTTTCTTATCGTCCGCGTTATTTTGATTTTCTGTTTCTGCCTTTAATTTTGTTGCATCAAAAGTATGTAAAGTCCCCGCCTTTACATCATCCTCTTCTTCAACTGCTTCTGTAGTTTCCTCTTCAGAAACTTCTTCCGTACTTTCCGTCTCAACCTCAGAAGCTTCTTCCGTATCTGCACTTAAAGAAGACTCCGTCTCAGAAGTCTGTTCTTCCTTTGCTGTTTCTGTCTCTTTTGTTTCCTTGCTATCCGATGTCTCTGTTGCTTCAACTGTCTCCGCCGAAGTTTCCTTTACATCATCTTTTTTGTCCGCAGTGCTGTCTTCACTCTTTGATGACTCGTCCGCATCTGCTTCTTCAACATATTCTGTGTCGTTTTCATCCGTGACAACTGTCTCTTCGCGAACGTACTCCTCTCCGGTATCCTGAGGAGCTTCGCTTGCAAAAGCGGTCATGTTTGACATAATCATTGCACCTGAAAGCAAAAATGCCAAAATGCGCTTTCCAAATTTCTTTTTAAATTTACTCATTATCTTCCTCCTATTACCATCTTTATGTAACAATCTAAAAGTTTGTTTACAAAATATTTTTCACATCCATGCCGCAACTGCATCTGCCTTTATTTTACTCATAAATACACTACCGTCTCCTTTCCGCATATATCTGTCAGTTACTGGGCATTTTGTCCTAAAAATACTTGATATATCAAATATAGCAGATAAATTAACCTAATTCAACTATGTTTATTACATTTCTTTCATAAATTTTGTTTTTATATAATGAATTTCACGGGATATTTTTGTGCACTTTTAATAATTTTGTATTTTTTTACAGTTTATTTTTTTAATTCCCCTGTCTAAACATACTGCTTAATCGCGTAGCGAAGATTCATTTTCCCCTACTCGCCGTGCCAGGCACCGCGTGCATAACAAAAAAGAGTCCGGCTCGCCGGACTCTCGCGCCGGAGCGCGGTTGCTTTAGCAAC
>CAMWNY010000042.1 GCA_947175775.1 uncultured Lachnospiraceae bacterium
CCCCCCCCCCCCCCCCCCCCGCCCCCCCCCCCCTCTTTTTTTTTTTCAAGCTGAAGACGGCATACGAGATGATCAGGAGTCGCGTGGGCTCGGAGATGTGGATAAGAGACATGCCATACAGTCACTGTTTTCAAGCGGAGTCAGCCTGTAATAATCGCCCTCGTGCGTGAGGTCATAGAGCTTATGGAACTGCGCAACCTGCTCCTTAACCTGCTCTTTTTCCTCGTCTGAAATTTTTCCCAAATCCAGCTCATAGCCAAAGCTTCCCGACATTGCCACATCGCCTCTTGTCTGAAACGGTACGGTGCGCCCTGTCTGATGGTTCGGGCACGCGGAAACATGAGAGCCGAAGCTGCTTATCGGATAAAAGAAACTTGTGCCGTATTGAATACTTAGGCGGTTTATGGCATCTGTATTATCACTGCACCATATCTGCGGCGAGTAGTAAAGCATACCTGCGTCAAACCGTCCGCCGCCGCCGCTGCAGCCCTCAAGCAGAAGGTCCGGAAACCGCTCAAGCAGCCGCTCTAACAAATCGTAAACGCCAAGCACGTATTTATGATACAGCTCACCGCTGCGCTCCTGCGCTGACGCATAGCTGTACATATCGCAGATACTTCTGTTTAAATCCCATTTTACATAGATAATGGGCGCATTGTTTAAAATGTCGGTCATTTTCTCCAACAGATAATCACGCACATCAGCCCGGCTCATGTCAAGCGTAAGCTGGTATCTTCCGCGGTTTGGCTCACGGTTTGGAATTGCCACCGCCCATTCGGGATGTTTCCTGTAAAGGTCACTGTCCTCCGAAATCATTTCCGGCTCAAACCAAAGCCCGAATTTCATGCCCATCGCATTGACGCGCTCGCCGACATCTTTCAGGCTTCCGCCCAGTTTTTTCTCGTTGACAAACCAGTCTCCAAGACCACTGAAGTCATCGTCGCGCTTTCCGAACCAGCCATCGTCAAGCACAAGCATTTCAATGCCAAGCTCCGATGCCTGTTGCGCAATGTCATGGAGTTTTTCGCTGTTAAAATCAAAATACGTCGCCTCCCAGTTATTAATCAGAACGGGACGCTTTTCATGTTTATACTTTCCGCGGCACATGTTCTCTCTCAGTATGTCGTGGTACTGCTGCGAAAGCGTACTCAGTCCGCTGCCGGAAAAGCTCATAATAACCTGCGGCGTCATCAGCTCTTCATCGTGCTCCAACAGGTAGTGAAAACCTTCGGGATGAATTCCCATCTGCACGCGCACCTGATTTTTTTGATCTTTTTGCGCTGCGCCTACAAAATTCCCGCTGTAGGCAAGGCAGAATCCGTAGCAGTTTCCCTGTTCCTCATTTGCGTCATGGTCGCAGAGAATAAAGGCAGGGTTATACTGGTGGCTGGACGTACCGCGCACACTGCCGATTTCAACCTTGGCGTGTTTTACGGGAACGCGCTCAGGGGCGCGCTCAAAGGCATGTCTGCCTGTAAAATAAATTATATCAGGGTCAAAAAACATCATATCCATGTTCATGGACAGCAGCTTTTCCACAAAAACGCGGCGCGTGCCTTTGTTGATGATTTTTGCCGCTCTTGTAATCACGTTTTCTTTTTCGTATACGCCGTAATAAAGTTTGAGCACAATGTCCGATGCCGCTTCACGCATTGTAATAATCAGCGTTTCGCCTTTTGTGACACTTGTGTCATAAAGTGCGGGCATACCGTCAATTTTGTAGGAGCTGTCAACAATTTCAAAGTTGTCATACCGGAACTCCGCAGCACGGCTTCCGTCGTCATGCAAAAGTGATACCATGCTGTCGCGATAATCGCCGACACCGAAACCGGAAACCTCCTGTGGAAGCGTATCGAGCGAGTATGTGCGGTCCTTTCCTGCACATGGGGGATTTCCGGAAAAGCCCATATCGCTTAAAAAAATTAAATCTGACAGATTATCGCCATTGATTATGGGTCTTCCGTAATATAAATGCAGCAGGACGCCGTATTTATCTGCTTTCATTTGGTAGCTGCTGCTGTTTGTAAATAAAGTAAATACTAACTCATTGTCTATTGTCTTTACTGAAATCATGTTGTTCCTCATTTCTATTATTCGAATATATGTTCGAATAATTGCTGGTTTATACGCCCGTTTATGGTTGCGGGCTTTTCTTGAGTATATCACATAAGTCAATAATATTCACCCATATTTTTCAAATTCGGCGGTGAATTTGAGGGTGGTTTCGGACGAAACACGCTATAGCAGCTCTTTGTATACATTCAGAACGTTTTTATATGCGATTTTCTCAATTTCGCCCTGCGAAAATCCTGCTGCTTCCAGTGCGTCAAACAGCTTATACATCTGTGAACAGTCTGCAATCTCCAGTGTACCGTCAATGCCGTCAAAATCCGAGCCAAGACCCAGGCACTCGCTGCCGCCGGTTTTTACAATATGACGTGCGTGTTCGGCAATCCGCGCGGCTGTCGATGCGTTGTCGTATTCTGCGTTTAAAAAACAGCCGTAATAATTCAGTCCAATCACACCGCCACGCTCCGCAATGGTCCTAATCATGTCATCCGTAAGGTTTCTTGCGTGTCCGCAAAGCGCACGCGCATTGGAATGGCTTGCCACAAAGGGCTTTTTCGTGCAGTTGGCAATCTGCCAAAAACCTGCGTCGGACAGATGGGACACGTCGATGATAATACCAAGCTCCTCCATTCGCTGTGCAAATTCAAATCCGGTTTTCGTCAAGCCTTTTGTACCGTCAAACAGCGGAAATCCGTCTAGACCCGTTTTATCCTGGCAAAGATTTGGATTGGCTAACTCGTTTGGATAATTCCATGTCAGCGTCATCATGCGGGCGCCGCGCGCGTAAAGTGTTTCAAGATTCTCGATTTTTCCCTTGCAGCATCCGCCCTCTTCAATGCTCAATAGTGCGGACATTTTTTCGTCACGTTCGTTTTGCGTTATTTCCTCATATGTTTTTATGACACAAATGTCATTTTTGTTTTGTTCCAGTTCTGCGTCAAACAGGTCAATGAGTTCAAGCGCGTATGCAAACGGGTCAAGGTCTTTTTTGAGATCTATGTACATGGCAAAGTTTTGCAGTGTATAGCCTGCCTGTTTCATTTTTTGAAGGTCAATATGCAGATTATTTGCACGCAAACTATCTGTATAAGGGCTGCTTTCGGTTGGTTTCTGCGATTTACCGCCGCGTTTTCGTTCCCATAGTTCTGATATTGTGTCACAGTGCATGTCGGCGATTTTCATTTCCAAATTCTCCTTTGCTATCATTCCTTTTTTATTTTTATAATCGAGTAGGGGAACGATCTTCTCCACTACTCGCCGCACGCTCCATGCGCCGCTTTAGTGGCATACTTCCTTTGCATGGGGCTGTGCATCCCCCGGAGGGTTTATTACTTTATAGGACTTACTATAAAGTAATAAAAGGGGCTGATTTGCCCCTTTTGTAATATAGCTGTCTTTTTAGCTGATTGGTTTAAAATCCGACGCGGGATGTTTGCACCACGGGCAGATAAAGTCATCAGGGAGCGTGTCGCCCTCATACACATAACCGCATACAACACAGATAAAGCCTTTTTTCTTATCCGTAGGCGCTGTCTTGATATTTTTCTGATAATAACTGTAAGTCACGGACTCTTCCTCCGCAAGGACTTCGCAATCCGTCACGTCAGCCAAAAAGAGCGTATGCGTGCCCAAATCCGTCGCAGAAATTACTTTTGCGCAAATATAGGCATTTGTTTCCTCCGCCAAATAAATCACGCCGTTCTCTGCTCTCTGATACGTAATCTCTTCCGCCTTGTCTACATCCCTTCCGCTCTGAAATCCCCAGTGTTTGTACGTGTCAAACTTTGAATTCTCGGTCAAAACCGACACGTTAAAAACACCTGTTTTCACAATCATATCATGTGTGTAATTTTGTTTATTTACCGCTACAGCAATCCGGTTCGGCTCCGTTGTTACCTGTGTTACCGTATTTACGATACATCCGTTGTCTTTCTCGCCGTCTCTTGCAGTTAGGATAAACAAACCATAGGTCAGCTTATACATTGCTTTATTATTCATAATCCTTTTTTCCTTTCTTTTGCGTTGTGTTTTCATACTATTTTTCCCAATTTATTATGATATTATAGCATATAAACTTGTTTGGGTAAATGAAACTTTTTCAGTCTACAGAGGAATGACTTATAACCGCCATGACGGAACTGTCATAATAATATCAAATCCGCCCGTCCAATCTTCTATTTTTAGCGCAGTTTTTCCAATGACTGTTCGTAAGTGAGATTGTATTCTTTCCTAAGCTCCTCTATAATCCGTTCTTCCGTGTATCCGCCTCTGCGCATGATATTAATTGAAGCTTTTATTCCTTTCTCTATGCCCTGTTCAAACACAAATTCGTCCTCCGCCTCGCGGTCCCGTTTTGCCTTTAGGCGCTGCTCATGTTCCATTCTTAGTCTGTCGGTAAGGCTAATCTCCTTTAATTCCTTAATCGCCTCAATAATCCCCAAATTTTTTGTCCTTGATTTAATCATATCCAATTCCTCCTCTGTCTCCGCGTTAAACAGACTATGCCATTCATCAAGCAAATTTGGCTGTTTTTTATCCGGTTTCTTTTTCAGTTCAATTGTATGTAGCTCCAACACATCCGTATATACAGTGCCATGCTCGCTGCGCAGCAGGTATCTGTTATGGTATTCTTTCCCTATCGTAAGATTAAAATCCAAAATCGTTATTACAATACATTTTTTCGCCTTACGATATGCCTCGCCGCGCCTTAAATCCGCAGTAAACATTTTTGCAAGATAAAAAACCGTCCTATTTTTCCAATGCGCTTTCTGCTCCATTTGCATTTCAATGTTTATCTTTGTGTTATCATTAAGTTCAAGCTGAATGTCCAGTATTCCTTGTTTTTGCTTTTGAAAACGCCTCCACAAAAATGTATTCATTAACCGCACGGTCTTGATTTGTTCAAGCGGAAGATCCAGTACATCGCTGATGAAATGTTTTCGCACGATTTCATTTTCCATAATTTCTTTCATGCAGAAATCATACTTTAGTGGTATTACCATCATTATAATAGCTCCTTTTGTTTGTTTCAATTGAATTTCTTTGGAATATAAGTAAAATTTGTGTGAATTTACGGCGATATGCCATGATTTTATTTGTCAGCTTTCGCTGTTTTGGATATTTAATAAAAACAGTATAACATATTCAAGTTATGTAAACAACTGTTTTATTTAATTTACTAAATTATTTGTTACATTAGAAAAATTTAATGCGGGGACACCGAACGTCTTACCGCTTCCGGTATCCCCGCTATCTGTTAATACTCCCCATACGTCCCTTTGGTTGTTTTCTTCACCTCATAAAGCGCTTCGTCCGCGTGGCTTAAAAGTGCAGACAGCTCCTCGCTCGCATCCGCAGTCCACGCAAATCCGGCGGACGCGCTGATAATACGCTCCTCCGTATCCGACAGCACAACCGTGTTTTCACCAAGCCTTCTATAAAATGCATCCAACTGCGCGATAACATCTTCCCTGCTGCCACAGTCAAAAATCATCATGCAAAACTCGTCTCCGGAACGCCTTGCCGTGAGAAAATGCTCCTGCGGCATCGCGCCCAAAACAGCGGCAAAACTTTGAAGATACCGGTCTCCAATGTCATGACCGTACGTATCGTTAATGCCCTTAAAATAATCCAAATCCAGCATGACAACCGCACAGACTTTTTCCGGCTGCATCTTCTCCAACCGTTCCTGTGCCAACTGCTGAAAATGACGGTATTTATACAGTCTCGTCAACGCATCATGCGTATTCTCGTAGCGCATGCGGCTCTTTTCCATCATATCCGTCGTCACGTCCGTAATAACGCCAAGCTTACGCTTCTGCGACTCAGACATATGAATGCGGATATATTTCCTGTCATTAATCCGGTAAACGTCCTCCTCACCCTCCACGGCATCCCGCGTAATCCAAGACATATAACGGTCAAACGCATCCGCATTACGGCAAAGCTCCGTAACCTTCTCCGTGGGAATTTCCAGCAGCTTTCCAATTCCCGACGTTGCAAACACATGTTCCTCTCCGCTGCCGTATTCATACGCCGCCAGCGGAATTCCGCTGATGTCAATAATGGCAGAAATCCTGTCGGACAGATTAATAATGCTCTTTACCATTGTATTTATGCCGCCGCTTAATTTCTCAAACTCGCGGTTGCCGCCAACCTCCACCGTCGTGTCAAGGTTCCCTTCCGTTATCGACGAGAGGTTCTCCAAAATATGATGTATCCCGTCCGTTACTTTCCATTTTACAAGATAGTACAAAAGCAACACAACCGCCGCCTCGACAAACAGCAGATAAATCAATGTATAAAACGTATTTTCCAACAGCTTCCGAAAAATCACGTCTGCCGGAAGCGCGGCGCATATCAACACATCATCATAGCTTCGGCTCACCACATACCGTTTTCTGCCATCCGCTCCTTTCTGATACGCCCCTCTCATACATTGCAAAAGGGACTCCAGCTGATAACATTCTTCCGTAAACGCCTGCTCCATACTACCAGAATGTCCCAAAACTTCCCCTGTAGAACGGTCAAGCACAAAAAGCTCCTCGTCCACGTCCATTGGAAATCTCGAGAAAATATAATCATACGTGTTCCTCGACTGCGCCTCCAGTTGGCGCTCCGGCACAAATCCGACCTGGACAACCCCTTTTTGGCTCTTTCTCGCAACACCCACGTACTGCATTACTTTGTCTTCTGCTGCATTGGGCTGCGGCTCCTGAATCAAATAAGCATCCTCCTCTTCGCTTTCCAAAAGGTCAAGAAAAGGACTCGTCTGTTCATGATCTGCCATATCAATCCCAATATATGCGGAAACCGAACCATACGCAATAATGCCGTTTTCGTCAATGACGTGCAGTTCATCCACATTTAAAAGCCTTGCCAAATACTGCATCTGCGGTACGTCCGTGACAATCTCCTCCTGCCGGTCCATCACATAGGCTGCCGCACGCGCCCTGATTAAGTAATCCTCATCTAAATTTTCCTTGATTAACGCAAGCTCCATATGATTGTTTTCCAATGTATGAATAACCTGTTCTATTTTCGTGTAAAATGTATTAAATTGCTGATTTTCAAGCGTACGCCTGCTAAGTAGAAAATTGATAAAAAGTATTAAAAGAATTGCGGACGTCACAATTGCAACTGTATATTTGATAAATGTTTTTTGCATATAAGTCCCTCATTCTTTCCAAGACCTGTCTCTTTTTATACGGGGAAGAATGCCCTATTCGGGCATTCTTCCGGAGATGGTTTAGAAGGGGGTTCTAAAATAATCCCTTTTTTATTATAGCATACCCAATTGCACGTTATAATGTCATTTTCTTCGCAAAAACGGCTAAAATTTCGCAAACAGCATTATACAAAACATCGTTCCCTCACAATAACAACTGATGTCTCCGCCAATTTTATCCGAAAACGCCTGAACGCTCTGCATCCCCCAACCGTGATTTCCTCCCTTTCTGCTCTTGGGCAGACCAGTGTAGGAGTCAAACAAAATCTCCGCTTCATACTCGTTTTTCATGTGAATCAGCAAATGGTCATCCTCACAGCGGATTTTCGCATCCACAAATTTCCGTTCATTCTCAAAGTCCCTGACACAGTCCAACGCATTCTCAAAAAGATTGGCAAGCACCAGTGCGAACTCATAACCGTTGACCGGAATTTCTTTTGCGACGACAATATCCCCCCGCACCTCAACATCCAGGGCATCCGCCTTCTCCATTACATGGGAAAGAATGGTGTTCACAATCAAATTCTCGCAGTATTTTTTGATTTTATTTTCGTCCACAACCGTATTGATATGCGCCGTCACCCGCTTAATCTCGCCATACTCCCCCTGCTCTAAAAATGCGTCAATCATATTGGAATAGTGACGCATGTCATGCCGTAGAATGTGGAGATTTTTCTCCGACTGCTCCACGGAATAATACTGGTTTTCCAATCCTTTAATATACGCTTGAAACATCACGTTTTTCCAATAGGTATCTGCCCGGTCGGATTCACTCTCCACATACCGGAACGCAACCACATACGACGTCAGCATAGTCGCAATCAGCACCATAACACCAATAATATTTTCCGGAATGTCATACAGCGTGTTCGGGAAAAAGGCAAAGTAGGAAAAACTGCAATAAAAAAGCACCGGAATCAAGCACAGCTCCCACCAGTTTTTAACCGATTCCTTAAATTGAAATTTAAGCCAAATCTCCCGGGTTCTCCGATACAAAATAAACAAAATACCGGCATGAACCGCAAAGCTTCCTGCCAAAGAAACAGCCGCATTACCTGTCCAAATGTCAAACACAGTCGCGGCAACACTTCCCACAATCACATAATTGGAGGCGCTCAGACCTGCAAAAAGCGCCTTGCTGTCCCTTTTTTGCGACAGAAAAAGTCCCGTAAACTGTACCACGAATATCTGAAAAATTGTCACAAATGTATAACACCCGTCACTGTCCGGAAACGCGTTCAGTTTCATGCAGTCCGTTACGCACAATGTAACAAAGGCAAGCACACAGATAACCGCCGTCTTCCTCCTGGAATAGCGGCACGCAATAAACAGGTACAGAAACAGCATCAGGAAAATATGGCTTATCATATAGTACATATTGTTATAATACACTGTTTGCGCCCCCTAACTGTAATAGTCCGTAACAAAAAGAAGATATTCCTTCTTAACATCCGCCGCCCTGTTTTTGCTAACCGGAATACTTTTTCCGCTTTCCATCAGTACAGTTTTTTGTGTTAATTTTTTAACATAGCGCATATTAATCAAAAAGGATTTGTGAACCTGTATAAAACTCTTATCTTCTGCAATTTCCTTAATTTCCTCATTAAACGATTTTCTAATAAAAATGCTCTTTATTAATTCACCATCCGTCAGCCAAATATTCAATACGCGGGAATAATTCTCAATATACTCGATTTTAGAATATGGCACTGCCACAAGCCCGTTTTTTGTCTTTACCGAATAGACAGGCTCCTTTTCCATTTTGGTAAGGGACAGCGCATAATCAAGCGCCTCAAAAAACTGCTCTTCGCTGACCGGCTTTAACAGATACCGTATGGCACGCACACCGTATGCCTCAAATGCAAAATCGTCTGACGAAGTAATATAGACAATAACGCTTTCCCTGCCGATACGCCGGATTTCGCTCCCAATATCAATCCCCGTCTTTTTTGACATAATCATGTCTAATATATAAATGTCTGCCAGGTCTTCTGTTTGTATTTTCCGATAAAGTGTTTCGGCATCTAAGAACTTCTCTGTGTCAAGCCTTACATTTGAATTGGCTTGCCTGTAACTTGTCAGCAGCCTTTCAATCTTTGCCAAATCCTCCTCGTCGTCGTCGCAGACTACAATCTTCATATGTACTTACTCCTTTTTTCCCACAAAAATACCGTAAAACGTGCAGACAGACTGTATTCGTTTCACGGTAAATTTTATTCTTTTAAATTTAGTATAGCATAGGATTTATACAATTACTATGATTGTTTTTAAACCTTTTTGAGCCGTATCTTCTTATATTAAGATTATCCTAAAATCCACAAGCCAATATTCTTACCGTTTCGGTATTATAATCCTACAGCAAAATCCCCCGCTCTCTCCCTTGTCGAATCGCACGCGCCAATGATGAAACGCCGCAATCTGCCGCACAAGGCGGATACCGAGTCCGTGCTCAGGAAGTTTGTTTGATTTTATCTTTGCATTGAAACGCCTCAGCTGTTCCCCGCTTGCGCCGCAGCCGTTGTCCGAAAACTCCAGTATATATTTGTTTGACACGCAATGTCGTATTTTTGTGAGAAATACCGCGATTTTGCAGCCCTGCGGATTGTGAATAATGGAATTGTTCACTAAATTTTCAATCATCCGTTTTATCAGCTCCTTATCGCCTTTGACGGACAGCTGCTCCAGTTCTTCGGAAATACTGACACAAATGTCATATTTTTCGTCAATATTCCTATTTACGATTTCGCAGATTGTATCACGAATAACTGCGGGCAGTAAAACCGGTTCCTTTTTCCAGCTTCCCATTCCATAAGTAAGCTTATTTTCCGTATTCAGGTTGGTGACTAAATCTTTAATGCGTACTGCCTGTTCCTCTATCGCCTGTGCACGGCGGAAAATGCCGTCTTCATTTTCTGACACATGTGTCATATTTTGCTGAATCATGGTTTTGCCGGTGTTCTGTGCAATATGCAAAATTTCGTCGGCGTACCCTATCACTAAGGACAGCGGTGTGCGGATGTCGTGTGACACGCCGGCAATCCATGTCGTGCGCTCCATTTCACGCCTGCGGTGATCCTGTTTTACGCTAATAAACAGGATGGCGATTAGTACTGCTATATTTACGATTAACATGCTTGGCAAAGCGTAAAAATATGTTACAACGGTTGCTCCCTGATAGGTCAGTGTGTATTTCCATGTCTTTCCTTTTTCCGTTCCAAAGACCACGATTCCGTTATCCGTGATATGCGTGTAGACGGGATAATCCTGTAAATAATACCGCGAAAATTTCACCGCATCTGCTATTGTGTACTGCCGCGGCAGTTCCTTGGGCATACAATATTCCCACAGCACGGTACCGCCGTTGTCCAGCAAAAACACAAATCCGTTATGAGCATCCACATAGTCCTTACAATCCTGCGACAAATCATAATGGTTTATTCCGTATTCATCCGTATTTTTTTCAAGACAATCTGCCACATATTCGACATGGACATCCATGATACTATCCTTTGACTGAATATATGCCAGTACAAAAATATCTGCAATAAAAAGAAAAAACAGTGTTCCGATTGTCAGTACAATGTATTTTATAATATTGTAAATATTGCTTTCGAGCTTTTTCACGTTTTTAACCATGTACCTTTCACTTTTAATCCTTTAGCTTATATCCTAAACCCCTGATATTGAGCAGATGCGCGGGTTTGGACGGATTTTCCTCAATTTTTTCGCGCAGATGTCTGATATGCACCATCAGGGAATTTTCATAACCATAGCTGCCGTCGGGCCATAGCGTATCGCAGAGCGTGTTAATCGACAGAATGCGCCCTTTATTTTCGCACAGTTTTTTCAAAAGTACATACTCTTTTGCCGTGAGCGCATAGCTTTCCTCTCCCACATTGATTGTACCCGCATTCCAGTCAACGGTGGCTTTCCCGATTTTATCCGCCGCGTTTTCGGCATCAATATGATAAGTGCGTTTTAAGACGGATTTGATTCTGAGCAACAGTTCTTCGGGAAGAAACGGCTTTGTGACGTAATCG
>CAMWNY010000043.1 GCA_947175775.1 uncultured Lachnospiraceae bacterium
GTCGATACAACATCAACAGGAACCTCCAAAAGAAACCAAGCCGGAAAAAACGCAGCCAACCATTCCAACAGCGGCGGAAGAGGAGCCGCTGCCTGCCAAAACAGACGCGGAGGCGGACGACAAGGCAGAAATCAGCTATGATGTCTTAAAGGAATTCAGCTACAAGCTTTTTGCCCAAAACATGGAGGAGGAAAACCCTGTGCTTTCACCTGTATCTGCTTATATGGCGCTGTCGATGGCGGGACTGGGAGCCGAGAACAATACAAAGGCGGAATTTGCGTCCGTTTTCGGTGATGATGCAGATATGGCGGGAATATGCAATGGCATTATGACGACATATCCGATTTCCACGCAAAACAATACCATTGCGCTTGCAAACTCTGCATGGATTTCCAAAAACTATGCTGTTTCCGACAATTGGCTGTCCAACATCAATGGGATTATGCACTCAGAGGTTTTCCAAAAAGATTTGACATCGCCTGCCATTGTGGACGATATGAACACGTGGATTTCGGAAAAAACAAACGGTATGATTGAGAAAATGGTAGAAAAACCCCTAAAGGATTCCACCGGATTGGTTCTCTTTAATACGGTTTATTTCAAGGCAAAGTGGGAGGAGCCGTTTAAGAAATATTCCGTGTATCCCGATCAATTTTTTATGGAAGACGGAACGGAAATAGAAGCGGAGCTAATGCACAAAGAAAGTGAGATGGAGTATTTTTCAAATGAATTTGCGCAGGGACTTCTTTTCCCGTACCGATATGAGGAGGAGAACACACAGTATGCCTTTGTTGCGATAAAGCCCATAGATGAAAACACACAGGTGCGTGATTTGTACAGAGAGTTGACTCCTTTGGTCATAAAAGAATTACTGGCCGGAAGACAGACTGGAACAGTCAATACAAAGCTCCCGAAATTTGAAATAGAATTTGATAAGCAATTAAACGAAAGTCTAATAAATATGGGGTTAAAAGATGCCTTTGACTTCGAAAAAGCGGATTTTAGCGGAATTGGCGCAGATGGTTTGACTGGTTCGGATAATAAAAACAGTTTAAATCAATACAATTTATATATTGACCTGGTTCGTCAAAAAGCAAAAATCATCGTGGATGATGAAGGCACAGAGGCAGCCGCGGTTACAGAGGCGATCATGGAATGCGGTGCGGCGCTGCCCTCTGAGGAACCAAAAGAGATTTTCTTTGACAGACCGTTTGTCTATATGATTATGAATATGGAGGATGAAGTTCCGCTGTTTATCGGAATCTTTGATAGTCCGGTGGTTTGCGGAAAGCAGCCCTGAGAATAATTTGGAAATAAAAACCGCAGCAAATCCGCTGCGGTTTTTATTTGATGTAATTGGTTACTATTCTGTTTCCGGATTTTCCTCGGCGCTGCTGCCGTCTTCTTCCTCATCATCGGACAGCCACTTGTGAAGAATATTGCTGTCGTTTGTATCCTCATAGATAGTGACATTCTCCTCCTCGGGAATTTCCCCGCCCGCAAGCATGTATCCGATATATTTTACACGTTTCATGGCACGTGTATAATATTCATACGCGTCTGCGGCATCTTCCCCGGAATATGCTTCCGTTTCAAAGAATGTGTGGTAGCAGGATACCGCAAGCGACATATTTTCACTCGCCTCATCTGCCAAATTTTCCACGTCCTGATACTGCATTGGTGCGTCAATTTCCGCAAGCTTTTGAAACTCTTCATCCATATCGTCAAGGATTGTAAGCAGTTGGTCAACGGAGTATTTATCCGTGACATTAAGGCTTTTAATCTGCCCGTCCGCGTCCTTGATATATTCCGTGAAGTCGGAAATTTTGACGGAGAAATCGGCAAGCGCCTTCTCGTCGTCATCTGCCCCGCCGCAGCCAAACAGGCAGGCAGACATTGTGGCGGCAAGAAGCAGTGTGCGTGTTTTGGATAATGTTCCTGTATTTTTCATGATTTTCAGATTCCTTTTTCGCTAAAAATTTCAAACACTTATACTTTAGCACACTATTCCTCTAAAATCAATTCTCTTCGTTTTGTTTGTCTTAAACAACATTACAGCAAATAGTTATTTTCCCTGTTTGCAATCAACAGGTCAACCAGCTTATAGGTTGCATATCCTCCGGCAACCAGCGGCTCCGCATTGCAGAGTTCCTCCGCCTCCTTGCGGTCGTTTGTTTTCAGAATATACATCCCTGCCATTCCCGGATACCCTTTAAATACGCCGCAAAGCTCCAGCTTTCCTTCATCGTCCAGCTTTCTGATGTTTTCAACATGCTCTGTCACGACGGCTTTCGTCATCTTATTATAGGTCTTACTCTTTTCAATCAGCATCAGATACATTACATTTTCCATACAATCATCTCCTAATATATTTTTATTCTATTGTGTTTGGTACACAGATAGTTTATCATAAAATAGTGACAAAACCTGTCACTATTCAGAAAGGAGTTTTAAAAAATGGCGAAGGCACAGCGGCTGATCGAACTGATGATTACGATTAATGCGAAAAGAGATTTTACGGCAGGGGAACTGGCAAAGGAGTTTTGCGTATCAAAAAGAACCATTCTGCGTGATTTGCAGGCGTTGGAAGAAGCCGGTTTTCCGCTTTATTCCGAAGTCGGGGCTGCGGGCGGGTATCATATTTTAAAAGACAGCATTCTGCCGCCGATTGCTTTTTCGGAAAACGAAGCCAAAGCGATATTTTTTGCCTGTCAGGCACTGCAGTTTTACCGTGATTTGCCGTTTGAACAGGAAACCGTGTCGGTCTTAAAAAAATTTCTGAACTGTCTGCCGCCCGACATGCAAAACAGTATCATACAGCTTCAAAATAAAGTCGTTTTTTGGATACCTGACAGACACTGTGCGTCACCGCTGCTCAAAGAACTCTATTTTATTATCGGAAACCGCCATGCGGCGACAATACGCTATTCGTCCGAGCGTGCCGAAAGTGTACGCACCATTATCCCTGTCGGGTTATATGCCATGAACGGGCTTTGGTATTGCCCTGCATATTGCACGGCGGCAAATCAGATCCGGGAGTTCCGCGTTGACCGCATTCAGGAAATCATTGCACAGGAACCGTATCCCAAAGGAAAATATCCTATTCCCGCGTCCGTTCAGGAGTATCTTGAAAAATCAGAAGTTGGAAATGATTATCACATAAAAATCCGGCTGACGGAATTAGGCGTGAAACGCTGCGAAACAGAAGCTTTGCTTGCAAGGGGATTAAAACGGTTTCCGGCAGGAGGCGGGATGATCGACATGGAAATACGCCATGCGACATTGGAATGGGTTGCGGACTATTTCCTGTCTTTTGGAAATAATGCGACAGTACTGGAACCGGCGGAGCTGACAGCGCGAATGCAGGAAAAAGTATATGAGTTGTATCGGCATTATTGCAAATCAGAAAAAGACGGCGTTTCCTTATAACAAAACGAGATAACAAAGTAAGGGATTTTGCGAAACACAAAAAAACAGTTTACTTAAACCCGATTATTATGTATAATAAATTGTATTTCATTTCACAAGTTAAACATCACGCGGCAATTGCTAAATGTCCATGCTAATATGGCTGTTTTGCTTTCTGCCCGCGGAATAAAGAAATTCGACATTCAAATGTTCGGATATACAATGTATGGAAAAGGACAGAAAAACAATTTGGAAAGGATAAGAGTGAATAGTATGAACGGTGCTGACGCAATCGTAAAATGTCTTGAGCAAGAGGGTGTCACCACGGTATACGGTTATCCCGGAGTGGCAATTGCCCCGTTTTACAACAGTATTTTAAACTCGGACATCAGGACGATTTTAGTAAGAACAGAACAAAACGCTGCACATGCGGCGAGCGGTGAGGCGCGTGTCGCGGGGCATGTCGGAGTGTGTGCCGTCACAAGCGGTCCGGGTGCGACCAACCTGATTACAGGTATCGCAACGGCATTTGCGGACAGTATTCCTATCGTGTGTATTACAGGACAGGTAAAAAGCGACGATATGGGAAGCGATGTTTTTCAGGAAGCGGACATCACAGGTGCGGTGGAATCCTTTGTCAAATACAGTTATATTGTCAAAAACGTGGAGGATATTCCGCGTATTGTCAAGGAAGCGTTTTATATCGCCAATTCCGGACGAAAGGGACCTGTTTTGATTGATGTGCCGATTGACGTTCAGAACGCGCCGATTAAAAGCTTTAAATACCCTGCGGAAGTCAATATCCGTGCCTACAAGCCTACCATCAAGGGTCATATTGTACAGATTAAAAAGGTCATCAAGGAGCTTGAAAAGGCAAAACGCCCGATTATCTGCGCAGGCGGCGGCGTGCATTTAAGCAATGCGGTGTGTGAGCTGCGGGACTTTGCACATAAATACAGAATTCCCGTAGTGACGACGATGATGGGAATTGGCGTGATGCAGACAGGCGACGCAATGCATTTCGGAATGGTTGGAAATAACGGAAAGGCGTACGCAAACCGCGCGATGAATGAGGCAGACGTGATTGTGATGGTCGGCGCGCGTGTGGCGGACAGGGCAATCAGTCAGCCTGATTTGATTACGACAAATAAGATTTTAGTACATATTGATGTGGACCCTGCGGAAATCGGAAAAAACGCAGGCGCCTCCATTCCGCTTGTAGGCGACATCAAACATATATTTGAGGATATTGCAAAGGAAGAATTTACCTGCGAACATGAGGAGTGGATTTCCTTGCTCGAGGAGTACCGCAGCACGATGGGACCAAAACGAAATCCCAATCCGGATTATGTGGATCCTGCGGCATTTATTACAATGCTCTCAAATGCCATGAAGGACGATGCCGTGTATGTGGCAGATGTGGGACAGAACCAGATATGGTCCTGCAATTATCATATCGTGAAAGACGGACGCTTCCTGACCTCGGGCGGCATGGGCACAATGGGCTATTCCATTCCTGCGGCAATGGGTGCAAAACGCGGCGATATGTCAAGACAGGCAGTCGCAGTCTGCGGCGACGGCTCATTCCAAATGTCCATGATGGAGCTTGCGACGATGATACAGCACGAAATTCCGGTTAAAATTATTGTTATGAAAAACAATTATCTTGGTATGGTACGTGAATATCAGCATTATACCTATAAGGATCATTATTCCGTGGTTGACATTCAGGCAGGAACGCCTGACCTTGAGAAGCTTGCGGCGGCTTATGGCATCCCGTTTATCCGGGTTGAGAATATGTCTCATGCCGAGGAAAAAATCAATGCCTTTTTACAGGAAGACAATACCATGCTGATGGAATGTCTGATTGACCCGATGGATTTAGTAAAACAATAAGGAACTGCGAACAACGTTTGCAGGTATTGTTAAATTGGAGGTTGCTATATAATGAAAAGAATATATTCCGTACAGGTAGAAAACAGAGCCGGTGTGCTTGGCAAGGTTGCAGGTCTGTTCGCAAGAAGATGTTTTAACATTGACAGTCTTGCGGTGGGCGAGACAGATGACGCGTCGATTTCCTGTATGACCATTGTAAGTTCCGGCAATGAGAGAACGATTGAACAGATTGAGAAACAGTTGAATAAAAAGCTTGATATCATTAAGGTAAAGACCTTCGACGAGAAGGACAGTATCAGCCGTGAACTGATGCTGATTAAAGTAAAATATAACCGCAGTACAAGACGTGACATTATGGAAATCTGTGAGATTATGAAGGCGGACATTGTGGATATGTCAAACAATAATATGATTATTCAGATTTGCGACATGCCGGAGCGCATTAAGGTAATGCTTGACATGTTAAAGTCCATCAGCATTGTGGAAGTCGCAAGAACAGGCACGCTTGCTTTGCCTAAATGTGTTGACAATTAACATAAAGCTTGTTAAAATAAGGTTTGTGCAATCAAAGGAGTGTATATTTATGCAAAACAAAGTGTTTCAGCTTTTGGTAAATAATAATGCAGGTGTTTTGAGTCGGATTACAGGCTTATTTTCAAGACGCGGCTACAATATCGACAGCATTACGGCAGGCGTGACGTCCGACCCGCGTTTTACGCGTATTACGATTGTGACATCGGGGGATGAAGAGATTTTGGATCAGATTGAAAAACAGGTATCCAAGCTTGTCGACGTGCGTGACGTCCGGGAGTTAAAGCCGGATAAGAGCGTATATAGAGAGTTATGCCTGATTAAGGTAAAGTCTTCTCCGGAGAAGCGTCAGGGCGTGATTGCGGTTGCAGATATTTTCCGTGCAAAGATTATTGATGTAAATGTGGACAGCCTGATTGTCGAGCTGACCGGAACCCAGTCAAAGATTGAGGCGTTTATCGGACTGCTTGCGGATTATGAAATCTTAGAGATTGCAAGAACGGGTATCGCGGGACTGGCAAGGGGAGCGGACGCGCTCATTCATTTAGAGTCGTAATTGAATTTATATTTATGCAAATTTATATTACATAATTATAAGACAAAAATGTATATAGGAGATAGGAGGAAAATTCCTCTGCTCCCACGGGAGCAGTCGCATTTTTCTTTCAGAAAAACAAGGAGGAATAAAAAAATGTCAGAAGCAAAGATTTATTATCAGGAGGATTGCAACCTTTCTTTACTGGATGGAAAGACGATTGCGGTGATTGGCTACGGCAGTCAGGGACATGCCCATGCGCTCAATGCAAAGGAGTCAGGCTGCAACGTTATTATCGGTCTTTATGAAGGCAGCAAGTCCTGGGACAAGGCTGTAAAGCAGGGATTTGAGGTTTACACGGCTGCTGAGGCTGCAAAGAAGGCAGACATTATCATGATTCTGATTAATGATGAGTTACAGGCTGATATGTATAAGAAGGATATTGAGCCGAACCTTGAGGCAGGAAACATGCTGATGTTCGCACATGGCTTTAACATTCATTTCGGCTGCATTAAGCCGCCCGCAGACGTGGACGTTACGATGATTGCACCGAAGGGACCGGGACATACGGTTCGTTCCGAGTATCAGGCAGGAAAGGGTGTTCCCTGTTTGGTGGCAGTAGAGCAGGACGCAACAGGCAAGGCGCTTGATATGGCGCTTGCATATGCACTTGCAATCGGCGGCGCAAGAGCCGGAGTTTTGGAGACAACCTTCAGAACAGAGACTGAGACAGACTTGTTCGGTGAGCAGGCAGTTCTTTGCGGCGGTGTGTGCGCATTGATGCAGGCAGGCTTTGAGACGCTTGTTGAGGCAGGCTATGATGCAAGAAACGCATACTTTGAGTGTATCCATGAGATGAAGCTGATTGTTGACCTGATTTACCAGTCAGGCTTTGCAGGCATGAGATATTCTATTTCCAACACGGCAGAGTACGGTGACTATATTACAGGTCCTAAGATTATCACGGACGAGACAAAGAAAGCGATGAAGAAGATTCTTTCTGACATTCAAGACGGTTCTTTTGCAAAAGAGTTCTTACTGGATATGTCTCCGGCAGGACGTCAGGTTCACTTTAAGGCAATGAGAAAGCTTGCTTCTGAGCATTCTTCTGAGAAGGTTGGCGAGGAAATCCGTAAGCTTTACAGCTGGAATAACGAGGAAGATAAGTTTATCAATAACTAATTTGTATTGATTTTGTAATCCTTAAATAAAAGGAAGAAATTAGAAACATATGTTTTCTTTTTCTTCCTTTTTTTGTTATATTGTGATATACTTATTTTGTATGAACTGTAGGGATATGAAAGTAGAGAGGACGATTAACAGATGTATGCATATATCAAAGGGGAAATTGCCGACTTATCAGAGGATAATCTTGTGCTGGAGTGCAACAATATCGGATACAATATCCGCATTCCGCTGAGCGTGGCGCAGAGGCTTCCAGGAATTGGAGCATTTGTTAAAATTTATACCTATACAAGTGTGCGGGAAGATGCGTTTCAATTATTCGGATTTTTGTCAAAGGATGATTTGGAAATCTATAAAAAGCTGATTGCCGTAAACGGAATCGGACCCCCAAAGGGGCGCTCAGTATTTTGTCGGCAATGAGTGCGGACGATTTGCGGCTTGCAATTATTTCGGGAGATGCAAAAGCGATTGCGAAGGCGCAGGGGGTAGGAAATAAATCAGCAGAGCGAATTATCCTTGAGCTAAAGGATAAGATTGCGTTGAAGCTTTCCTATGAGGAGAACACTGATTTTGTTTTGGCAGGTGATTTATCGGAAAACAGCGCTGCAAAAAATGAGGCAATCGAGGCACTGGTTTCGCTCGGATACACGCCTACAGAGGCAGTAAAAGCGATAAAGCAGCTTGAAATCACACAGGATATGGACAGCGGATTGATTTTAAAGCAGGCGTTAAAGGTCATCAGTAATATTTAAGGGGATTTACTGTGAAAAATAAATTTTTCACAGGGCGAATTTGTGCATCGCACAAATTTGCAGGCTTTGGCAAGAATGGAGGATTACTATGGCTACAAGAGTCATTGAAACAAAGCTTTTGGAGGAGGATGTTAAGCTGGAAGGAAGCCTGCGTCCGCAGAGCCTGAAAGATTATATCGGGCAACAGAAAATCAAGGAAATTTTAAGTATTTACATACAGGCTGCAAAGCAGCGTAACGACTGCCTGGACCATGTGCTGTTTTACGGTCCGCCCGGGCTTGGAAAAACAACGCTTTCCGGCATCATAGCAAATGAAATGGGTGTTGGCATGAAGGTGACAAGCGGACCTGCGATTGAAAAGCCGGGAGAAATGGCAGCAATTTTAAACGGGCTGCAAGAGGGGGATATATTGTTTATCGACGAAATCCACCGCTTAAACCGTCAGGTGGAGGAGGTGCTCTATCCCGCGATGGAGGATTTTGCGATTGACATTATGATTGGCAAAGGTGCGACGGCGCGTTCGGTCCGGTTAGACTTACCGAACTTTACCCTGATTGGAGCGACGACAAGGGCAGGTCTTCTGACGGCGCCGCTGCGGGACCGTTTCGGTGTAATCCAGCATCTTGAGTTTTATTCCGTAGAGGAGTTAAAGCTGATTATCCAACATTCCGCGCGTATTTTGCAGGTGCAGATTGACGAGCAGGGCGCGATAGAGCTTGCAAGGCGAAGCCGCGGTACGCCAAGGCTTGCAAACCGCATGTTAAAACGGGTGCGCGATTTTGCACAGGTGAAATATGACGGCATTATCACGCTTGAGGCGGCGAATACGGCACTTGACCTGCTTGACGTGGACAAGCTTGGATTAGACCAGACCGACCGGGAGATTTTGATGACCATGATTGAAAAGTTTGGCGGAAAGCCTGTGGGGCTTGATACCTTATCTGCGGCAATCGGTGAGGACAGCGGTACGATTGAGGACGTATATGAGCCGTACCTGATTAAAAACGGGCTAATCATACGCACGCCGCGCGGGCGGATTGTGACAGAGCTTGCCTACAATCATTTGGGGCTTGAAATGCAGGACTAAATTGGAAAATATGTGCTTGATACCAAAATTCTCAGGTTGTTGACAGCAGGGGGATAATGTGATATATAATGTTAATGATTATGTCAATCGTAAAACAAATGGATTTTTGAACATACAAGGATAAAAGGGGGCAAAAACAATGGCTGCCAAAACAGACACAGAAGTGATTATCGGAGGAAAGGTACTGACGCTTAGCGGAAACGAGAGTGCGGAGTATTTACAAAAGGTTGCCGCTTACATAAACAATAAACTCAATGAGTATAATAAGATGGACAGCTTTAAACATCAGCCTGTCGATACACAGCATATGCTGATGCTTTTAAATATTGCCGACGACTATTTCAAGGCAAAAAACCAGCAGGAGCTTCGCGAGCAGGAGCTTCGGGCAAAGGAGAACGAGTTGTATGACCTAAAGCATGAGCTGATTGCTACACAGATGAAACTTGACAACACGGTAAAATCCCTGCAGGAAGCACAGCACGAGCTGAATGAAAACTCCAAACAGATTGTGCGTCTTGAGACGGAACTGAAGGAGAGTAAGAAATAAAGGCGAATATGAAAAAGCAAACAGTAGAGCTTTTGGCGCCCGCGGGAGACTATGCATGTTTTATGGCAGCTGTCAATGCAGGCGCCGATGCAGTATATTTAGGCGGCACAAAATTTGGCGCGCGGGCGTATGCAAATAATTTGTCACAGGATGAGATTGTCGAAGCGCTTCGTGTGGCACATCTGTTCCATAAGAAGATATATCTGACGGTCAATACGCTTGTCAAAGAAAGCGAAATGCCGGAACTTGTGCCGTATATTGCGCCGTTGTATGAGGCAGGACTCGACGGCGTGATTGTTCAGGATATTGGAGTGTTAAAGGTACTGCGGGAACATTTTCCTGCGCTTGCGCTGCATGCGAGTACGCAGATGACGGTTACGGGGGTGTACGGCGCTCAATTTGTCAAATCGCTTGGCGTAAACCGTGTTGTTCCTGCAAGAGAGCTTTCGCTTGATGAAATCAGGGACATTAAGGAACAGACAGGACTTGAGGTGGAGTGCTTTATCCACGGGGCGATGTGCTATGCTTATTCGGGGCAATGTCTTTTCAGTTCCATTTTGGGCGGCAGGAGCGGAAACAGGGGACGGTGCGCGGGACCGTGCAGGCTTCCGTATACAGATGAAAACGGAAAGCAGCTGTATCCTCTGAGCCTGAAGGATATGTACACACTTCCCCTGATACCAAACCTGATTGAGGCAGGCATCGACTCCTTTAAGATAGAAGGACGCATGAAAAAACCGGAATATGTTGCAGGCGTAACTGCAATTTACCGCAAGTATATTGACCAGTATTTGTCTGCGCCGGATCGGAAATTTCAAATTGCAAAAGAAGATGAACTGCTGTTAAGGGGGCTTTATATTCGGTCGGATCTTTGTCACGGATATTATGAAACACATAACAGCAAAAAAATGATTACCATAAAAGAACCCGGATATGGCGGTTCACAGCCTGAAATCCTGGAGCAGGTCAAAAAGAAGTATCTTGAAAAAAAGCCGGTTATTCCGGTTAAAGGGAAGGCATTGATTTATAGCGGAAAACCTGCCGTATTGACACTTTATACGGATACCTTGTCCGTGACAGTGGAAGGAGACACGGCAGGAGAAGCAATCAACAGACCGCTTACAAAGAACGAGATTTCGGACAGGCTGTCAAAATTGGGGGATACCTTTTTTGTGATGGACGCGCTGGAGGTGGACACGGATAACTGCTCATTTATGACGGTGAAGGCTATGAATACGCTGAGGTGGGATGCTTGTTTGGCGCTTGAACATGACATATTGGGTGCAAAGCCGAAATCACATGTGTTGGCTCAAACCGCGAAAAAAGGCAAA
>CAMWNY010000044.1 GCA_947175775.1 uncultured Lachnospiraceae bacterium
ACACTCGCCTTTTTCGTCTCAAGGCGAATGCGCTCATTTGGGAAAATCGGCGTCATATCCTCAAAATTGCGTCTTCTTAGCGCAATTTCCGGAGGATAGCCATTGATTTTCTTCAGATATAACAACGCACTGAATTTTTCATTCATTGTCTTAATGCGGGTATTTCCTTCGATAATATCACCCGTGCGCAGATTAAAGCGGCGGATTTGGCTCGGCGCCACATAGACATCGTTCTCACCCGGCAGAAAATTTTCGCTTCGGATAAATCCAAAACCATCCGCCATAACCTCCAAAATTCCTCTTGCCGTCATCCCGCTGTCAAGCTCTGTGGGATACCCCTCCTGTTTCTCGCCGTCTGCCTGCGTCTGCGGCTTTTCGCGCCGGAATTCGCGTTTCTCGCCGCCCTCTTTTCTATCATAAGAAGAGCGCTCGCCAATACCTTTGAGTACAGGCTTCGGCTCTACGTCTTTCCCGTCCGCCTTATCCTTTTCGTCCGCCTCAAGCATATGTTCAATTAAATCTGCCTTCTTCAACGCGCTTATTCCCTTTAAGCCGCGCGCCTTTGCTATTTCCCTGAGCTCTGAAAGCGCAAGTGATTCGTATTTTTCTCTCATGAATGCCTCCTAAAAATATTGATAAATGGGAAAAACTGTTCTGAAATGCTTCTGCTACATAAAGATACAGCTATTAGATTTTAATTCAGGTGTTCTCACGCACTGCGCAGAAAGTACACAGTACCATATGAACAATTATATTAACCATATTATAACTCATATTTTCAAAAATAGGAAGTAAAATTTTTGTCATTCATCCGCAGCTGTCGACGCCATTGCGCGAAGCTCTTTTATCACCATCGTAATGACCACCCAAGTCAGCACAAAAGTAAGCGCATCCGCCACGGGCTGCGCCAGCTCAAGCCCTGTCACGCCAAAAAGCCTTGGCAGTATCAAAATTGCCGGTACAAAAAACAATCCCTGCTTACTGACTGCGGTAAGGGTGGCACGGAAGCTGTAACCGATTGACTGCGCCAACATATTTCCCATGATGACATATGCCTGGAACGGAAGCAGGCAGCATTGCATCTTCAAGGCAATTGCACCAATGCGGATTACTTCCGCGTCATCCTTTCGAAACAGGTGCATCATCGGTGTGGATATTGCAAACATGATTACCCCCATCGTCAGTAAAAATACGAAGGCTACACGCCGGCAGAAAAAATATGCTTCCAATACGCGATCATACCGCCCCGCTCCGAAATTAAATCCGCACACAGGCTGAAATCCCTGCCCGAAACCAATCAGCGCGGAATTGATAAACATCATAATTCGTGTGACAATCGACATTGCCGCCACCGCCGCATCTCCAAAGCCGGATGCCGCCACATTCAAAAGGACAGACGCCGCGCTTGCCAGTCCCTGCCTTCCAAGCGTCGGCATACCGGCAGCAAGAATTTCCTTGTACACCCATCCCTGAAACGTAAAATAATGCGGCAGGGGTTTTAATACGTTTTGGGAACGGATAACCAGCGTAAGCAAAATCGTAAAGCTGACAAACTGACTGAAAATTGTAGCGATTGCCGCTCCTGAAATGCCCATGTCAAACCCAAATATCAGGATTGGGTCCAAAATCACATTCAGGATACCGCCGGTTGTAATACCAATCATGGAAAGCGCGGCATTTCCCTGAGAGCGCAGATGATTGTTAAACACAAACGAAACCGTCATATAGGGAGCCGCAAGCAATATGTATCTGCCGTAATCCTTGGCGTAGGGGGCAATGGTCTGCGTTGCGCCAAGCGCCTGGACCAGCCAGTCAATGTTGGAAATTCCGAAAACCGCCAAAACCAGTCCAAGGACAAAGGCTGTGTATACTGCCGTAGAACAGGCATTCTGCGCCCTTCCCTGTTCTTTTGCACCCAGCATTCTGGACATATAATTTCCACTTCCCATACCAAGCGTAAATCCAATCGCCTGAATCATTGCCATCAGGGAAAAGTTCACCCCGACCGCCCCTGAAGCGCTTGTACTTAACTGACTTACGAAAAACGTGTCCGCCATATTATATATGGAGGTAGTCAGCATACTGATAATCGTTGGTACTGCCAGCCTGGGAATCAGCCGATTAACGGGCGTTTCCGTCATCATTTTGTATTTTTCTTCATAACTCATTGTTTTCATTCTGTAATCCTCCATTTTTTGTTTCATCCATAAGTTGTTACTGGTTCAGGTAATTAAGAATTTTCTGAATTTTCCATAAAAAGAAGAAATTTTTGACTTTATTACGAAATGCATTGAATTCTTTATTGCGAAGTCTCCAAATTTATTATACATTAATATAAGAAGAATTTCATACAAAACTTTATTAAATTCAATCCAAAAAATAATTTTAGATAGGAGACTTTACATATGACACTTCAGGAAAAAGCACTTGCACTTCACAAGGAATGGAACGGAAAACTCGAAACCGTATCGAAAACTCCGGTAAAATCAAGAGAGGCGCTTTCGCTCGCCTACACCCCCGGCGTTGCGGAACCCTGCAAGGTAATCGCTGAAAATAAAGATGCCGCTTATCAGTATACAATGAAGGCAAACACCGTAGCTGTCGTTTCTGACGGAAGCGCGGTTCTTGGACTTGGCAATATCGGACCTTACGCGGCAATGCCCGTTATGGAGGGAAAAGCCGTTCTTTTTAAGGAATTTGGCGGCGTAAACGCGGTTCCAATCTGCCTTGACACGCAGGACACCGAGGAAATTATCAAAGCAGTCACATGGCTTGCGCCCGCGTACGGCGGCATTAATCTTGAGGACATCAGCGCACCGCGCTGTTTTGAGATTGAGGAACGTTTAAAAGAAATCCTTGACATTCCCGTGTTTCACGATGACCAGCACGGAACGGCGATTGTGGTGCTCGCAGGGATTATCAACGCACTTAAGGTTGTAAAAAAACAGAAGGAAAACTGTAAAGTTGTCGTAAACGGCGCAGGCAGCGCAGGTGTTGCAATTACGAAGCTTCTGCTTACGTACGGTTTCCAAAACGTGATTATGTGCGATAAGGTCGGCATTGTTTCCACTTCGACACAGGGTCTTAACTGGATGCAGGAAAAAATGGCAAAACTGACAAATCCCAATAACGAGACAGGCTCTCTTGCCGACGCGTTAAAGGGCGCGGATATTTTTGTAGGCGTTTCCGCACCGAATATTGTAACTGCCGAAATGGTAAAATCAATGGCGCCCGATTCCATTTTATTTGCGATGGCAAATCCCACTCCTGAAATTATGCCGGATGTGGCAAAAGCTGCCGGCGCAAGGGTAGTCGGTACTGGAAGAAGCGATTTTCCCAATCAGGTCAACAACGTGGTTGCGTTCCCCGGTATCTTTAAAGGTGCGCTGGAAGGACGCGCCACACAGATTACGGAGGAAATGAAACTTGCTGCCGCGAATGCAATCGCAGGTCTTGTACCTGAGGACGCGTTAAACGAGGACAATATCATGCCCGAGGCATTCAATCCGAAGGTTGCAGAACTTGTCGCGGAGGCAGTAAAATCCCATATTGTATAGGAACTGATGAAAGGCAGGAATTTTCATGACGCAAGATCCATTGACGCTTTATAAACTGATTGTCCTGTATATGCTGGACAAAGTGAAATTTAAGCTGACCAACGCACAAATCAGCGGCTTTATTCTTGAAAAGGAATATACGAACTACATGACGCTCCAACAGGTCATCTCGGATTTGCTTGATACGGAGCTGATAAAGGCTGATACCTCCATGAACCGCACGTATTACTCAATCACACAGGAAGGTCAAAACACTCTGTCCTATTTTGGAAACCGCATCAGTGAAGCTATTCAGCACGACATTGACACGTTTCTTGCGGAAAAGCATTTGGAGCTGAAAAACGAGGCTTCTATCACGGCAAACTACTACAAGTCCGTTTCCGGTGAGTTTGAGGCACAGCTTATTGCAAAAGAAAAGGACATTGAGCTTGTCAATATCAGGCTCTCTGTCCCTACCGAAGAAATGGCGGAAGCCGTGTGTGACGGGTGGTACAATAAAAACGAAGAAATCTATAAATATTTAATGCAGGCGCTTTTTTAGTCATATTGCTTTCACTGCGTTACGCTTTCTTACGACCTTAGCAGTAAATGCTAAGGTCGTAAGAAAGTATCTTTAACCATTCTCTATTTTTTTCGCCTCGTCCTTGATGCGTTTCATATGTTCTCTGATTTTCGCCTCATATCCGTTCCACGAAGGCTCGTAATACGTCTCCCCCTTTAGCTCATACGGAAGGTACTGCTGCTCCACATAATGGTTAGGATAGTCGTGTGCGTATTTGTAGCCCGTGCCGCGTCCAAGCTTTGCGGCTCCTTTATAGTGTGCGTCCTGCAAGTGCGGCGGTACCGGCAGATTGCCGCTTCTTTTCACTTCCTCGCCCGCCGCAAAAATTGCGTTACATGCCGCATTGCTTTTCGGCGCGCACGCGACATAGATTGCCGCCTGCGACAAAACAATCTGCGCCTCCGGCATTCCGATGCGCTCGACTGCAAGCGACGCACTTACCGCCACATTCAGCGCCTGCGGGTCTGCATTTCCCACATCCTCCGATGCGCAAATCATAATGCGCCTCGCAATAAATTTCACGTCCTCACCTGCGTGCAGCATTTTTGCAAGATAATAAACCGCTGCGTCCGGGTCGGAGCCCCGCATACTCTTAATAAAAGCCGAAATCGTATCGTAATGGTTATCGCCGTTTTTGTCGTACATCACACGGCGCCTCTGAATACACTCCTGCGCCACACCGATATTAATGTGGATTTTCCCGTCGGCGCTGCGCTGCGTCGTCATAACGCCAAGTTCTACCGCGTTGAGCGCATGTCTTGCATCCCCTCCCGAAACGTCGGCAAGAAAGGAAAGCGCCTCCTCGTCAATCTCCGCGTCAAAGCTTCCCATTCCCTTTTCCTTATCGTAAACCGCACGCTTTATCAGCTCCTTAATGTCCTCCTTTGCAAGCGGTTTTAATTCAAACACAACGGAACGCGAAATCAGCGCGGAATTCACTTCAAAGTACGGATTTTCCGTAGTTGCGCCGATTAAGATTACCGTACCGTCCTCAACAAACGGCAGGAGATAATCCTGCTGTCCCTTGTTAAAGCGGTGTATCTCGTCAATAAACAAAATCGTGCGTCTTGCGTACATGGCAAGCGTTTCCTTTGCCCGGTTCACAACCTCCTCCATATCCTTTTTCCCTGCGGAAGTTGCGTTAATCTGTACAAAATCAGCGCTTGTGGTATTTGCAATCACCTGCGCAAGTGTCGTTTTCCCTGTCCCCGGCGGTCCGTAAAACAGAATAGAGCTAAGCTTATCCGCCTTGATTGCACGGTACAATAGCTTATCCTTTCCGATAATATGCGATTGACCTACCACTTCATCAAGCGTGGTAGGTCTAATCCGCGAGGCAAGCGGAGATTCCTTCTCCTTTGCCGTATTTCTCATATATTCAAACAAGTCCATAAATGGTCTCCTCTGCTGTTTTAAAGTTTCTCCTCAAACTGCTCCCGCGGCATCGGTCTGTCGAAATAAAAACCCTGCGCCATGAAACAGCCGTACTCTTTCAAAAGCCGGATCTGCTCAATCGTCTCCACGCCCTCGCAGATTGTCACCATTCCCATTTCCTGCGCAATTGCAATAACATATTTGAGCATCGCGCGGTTCTTGCCCGATAGCTCATCTCCTTCATCGTGCAGAAAGCTCTTGTCGATTTTAATGACGTTCCACGGAATTTCGCGGATTAAATTAAATGACGAATAACCCACGCCAAAATCATCCACTGACGTACTAATTCCATGCTCCCGCAAGCCGTTAACCATGTCCTTTAAATCGTTAAAGCTGACATCCGTGGTCGTCTCCGTAAGCTCGATTTCAATATACTCATGCGGAACATTGTACCGGTCTATGGTATCAAGAATATTCTGCAAAAGATGGCTGTTTCCCAAATGACATCTTGAAAGGTTTACCGATACCTTCACAACACGCCTGCCCTCATCCAGCCAACGCCGAATGTCGGCGCATACATGGTCCAGCATATAAAAATCAAGGTCACAGATGTCCTTACTCTGCTCTAACACCGGTATAAATTTATCGGGTGCAACAACTTCACCCTCGTGATACCAGCGGCAGAGCGCTTCAGCGCCTTTGAGCTTATAATCCTTCATAAACACTTTCGGCTGATAATACACTTTAAATTCCTCGTTGCGTATCGCGTCGGGAAACAGCGTCTCAATCTGTTTGCGCTCATTTGACAGCGCAAGCAGCGCGTCATCGTAAAATACCCTGTCCGTCGTCTTGCTGTTCTTTGCCACATTCATCGCCACATTTGCCCGATCCATCAAATCCGACGGGTAATGAACTGTTTTATCCGCCATATAATACCCCGACACGGCAGACACGAACGCACTTTCCCCTTCATCTTCCGTATCAATCTCAAGCCCTTTCATATGCCGGATAATGAGGTCAAGCTTTTCCTTTCGAAACAGCACGATAAAATTATCGCCGCCAATTCTGCACACCAGTTCTGTGTCTTCCAAAAGCTCCTCAAGCTGTTCAATATATTCCACCATGATTCTAGTGCCCTTGTCCCTGCCAAACCGTTGGTTGACCACGGAAAAGTGCTTTAGATTAAAATAGCAGACGCCATATTGCTCCACCACGCCTTCCGCAAGCAGCATACCCGCGTGTTTCATGAAAAAGTTCAGGTTATACATACCAAGCTGCGTATCATGAAACGTAAACTGGTCTGCAATCTGCGCAAGCCGTACTCTTGCATTATAGGCAAAAAGACAGGTCTGAAGAACCTTAATCTTATCAAGCTCCTCCTCTTCCCATTCCATGCCGTCGTCCGTTTTATAAAAGCTGTAAATAACCACATTTCCTCTGTCCGTACTCTCACGCTTAATAAAAACCGCGCTTTCATCGGGTTTGGCACCGTTATATAACAGAATGCATCTGCCGTTTTTTCGTTTCGCCAAACTTATGGCATCATAGCAGCGCATGTCAATCTTTGCCACGCGCAAAACCTTACAGACTGCATCTAACGCACTTGCGATTTCAGGAGAATCCAACTCGCAGACATTTGCAATCCGTATATGAAATTGATCCATTGCATCCGCATAGTTCTTTGCATCAACCATCATATCAATCCCTCATTTGCTTCATTTCCAGCTGCGGTACAATCACTCTTGTAACTGTTCCGTCGTCCGCCGCAGATTCAAAGAGAATTCTGCCGGAAAGCTGCTCCACCAGCATCCGCAGAATAAACAGCGACTTCTCCTCTTCCTCCGTGCAGTTTAACAGGTTCATATTCACATGCTGCATATATTTATTTAACGCCAAAATGTCGCTCTCCTGCAGTTTGTTTCCGTCATCCTTGACTTCCATTACAATCATATCCGCATAATCGACTTTTTCCGTACGCGCATTAATTTCTATCACACCGTCTTGCGTAAAGGTGTTTCCAATTTTCACGAGCATCGACATCAGCTGCTTAAGCCGTCCCATATCGCCGAAAAAACAGACAGACATCTCGTCGGACGTATTGATTTTAACCCTGTTCCTCTTATCGCGAATGGCTTTTCGCTGTATTTTTATCGCATCGTTGATGATATGCTGGAGGTTATATGCCGTCTCCTTGAGCGAAAGCCCGCTGTCTGTCATTTTTGCGTACTCAACCGTATTTCCGAATGCCGCCAAAATTTCGTTGCCGTTTTTCACCAACACTTCCATAGAAGCTGCCATCGCTTCCGGATCATGATTTGCCAGTGAAAGCTTGGCGCTCTCTATCCAAAGGGAAAATGTTCTTTCCACATTGGAATAAATATCCACCATGCGGTTTGTCTGACTTCTTGATATTTGCTCAAGCTTTGTGCTGTTTTGCAGCGCAATATAATTTTGATACGCCATGTCGGACAGCACTGCCGCAAGCTCCGTCAGAAACTTTGCTGCCCTTTTAATCTGTACCTCATCCACAAAATGAATTTTTCTTGATGCCTCAAGGTAAGCGTCTTCATCAATCCCAAACTCCCGTGCCATCGCACGCTCCTGTGCCTCGTCCAAAGGCTCCTTGCGTACCTGCCCGCCGATAACGCTTCCGATCATATATTCATCCAGCATAATCGGCGCCGCATAATCCGTCAGCCCCGCATGACAGGTATAGACTGTAGGCGTTCCGTTTTCATATGTATGGATTGCACCCATTCGGTCACATTCCTCGCATCTGCACCTGCCTTTTTCGCATTTGCGCACCAAGTCCATGCACAAATGCGTAAAACCGCTGCTTTTTGTGACGGGTATGCCTTTTTCATCCGTCGTCAGCGACGCCATTCCCGTGAATTCAGAAAAAGCATCCTGCATCCGCTGCAATATTTTCACATCAATAAGCTCCGTGAGCTTTATGCCTCTCATGTTTTTCCCCCCGTTTACATGCTACCCTCTGTTTTGGGCTGCTACAAGGCTCTCTCCGCCATACATTTTCCGCAGCTTCGGCTTTTCAATCTTGCCGGTCGGATTTCTTGGTATGTCGGCAAAAATAATGGTTCTCGGGCGTTTGTATTTGGGAAGCTTCAAACAGTAATCATTGATTTCCTGCGTTGTCGCCTCCACGCCCTCTTTTATTTCAATGACTGCCGCTGTAATCTCACCGAGCCGTTTGTCCGGTATTCCGATGACAGCCACGTCCTTAATCTTGTCATTCGTGCGCAGAAAGTCTTCAATCTGCACGGGATAAATGTTCTCGCCGCCGCTGATGACCACATCCTTTTTCCGGTCCACAAGGAAGATAAACCCGTCTTCGTCCTCCTGCGCCATATCGCCCGTAAAAAGCCATCCGTCCTTTAAAACCTCGTCAGTCGCCTTCTCGTCATTGTAGTAACAGGTCATGACGCCCGGTCCTTTGACCGCAAGCTCACCGACCTCGCCGCGCTTCACCGTATTGCCGGCTTCGTCCACGATTTTAACCTCCCAGCCGTAACCTGCCTTTCCGATTGCACCGACTTTATGTATATTTTCCACACCCAAATGCACGCAGCCGGGACCGATTGATTCACTCAGTCCGTAGTTGGTGTCATACTGATGATGCGGAAAAACTTTTTTCCACCGCTGAATCAGGCTTTGCGGTACAGGCTGTGCACCGATATGCATCAGCCGCCACTGCGAGAGCTCGTAGTTCTCCAATTTAATGTCGCCCCTGTCAATGGCATCCAAAATATCCTGTGCCCACGGCACCAAAAGCCATACAATCGTGCACTTTTCTTTGGAAACCGCATCCAAAATAAATTCGGGCTTCGTACCTTTTAAAAGCACTGCCTTTGCGCCCTCCAAAAAGCTTCCGAACCAGTGCATCTTTGCACCGGTATGGTAAAGAGGCGGGATACACAGGAAAACATCTTGTTTCGTCTGTCCGTGGTGGTTCTGCTCAACCTTGCACGAATGCATCAGGCTCTCATGATTGTGCAGGATTGCTTTGGGAAAGCCTGTCGTGCCGGATGAAAAATAAATCGCTGCATTGTCCATGTCAGTCAACGGAAGAATACGTCTCTGACTAGAGCAGTTAGCAGTGTTGCTTGTATAATCCTCAACAAAGCTTGGACAGTTGTCTCCTACAAAAAACAAAAGCCTGTTTTTACTGATTTTATCCGCAATCTCCTCCACGCGCCCGATAAACTCCGGTCCAAAAACAAGCACATCCGCTTCAGCAAGGTTCAGACAGTATTCAATCTCATCGGAGGCGTAACGGAAATTCAGCGGTACGGCAAGCGCCCCTGTTTTCAGAATTCCAAAATAAATTGGCAGCCATTCCAAACAGTTCATCAGAAGGATTGCCACCTTGTCGTCCTTTTTGATGCCTCTTTCAATTAAAAGATTTGCAAAACGGTTTGCTTTTTCATTAAACACACTCCATGTTATTTCCCTGCGGTAGTGCGTCACGGGATTTGGCTCTATCAGATCATACTCTTTCCATGTGACACGTCTTGTCTCCTTCATCTCAGGATTGATTTCGACAAGGCAGATGTCATTTGCGTATAATTTACAGTTTCTCTCTAAAATGTCAGTTATTGGCATTGTTGTAACTCCTCGCTTTTGTTTTTTGCAATGATGAAATTAACCAATTCTCAATATTTGCATACCTTTTTATTTTATCACTATTGTAGCGGGATTTCTACTGTTTTCCTAAACTTTTGTATATTTTGCATAGCCTGATGCGCTTTGATGTTCCAGCCTGTTATGATAACGCTTCGATAACAACCGCGTGTGCGATTCCCGGAACGTTTTGTCCCTCATTGAAGGACGTTTTATTAAGCAGTGCGCCTGTGGGCACGAATAAAATCCGCTTCCATTGCTTTTTGGCAAGCTTTGGCAGAATATACGCAGACAATACCACTGCCGAACAGCCGCACCCGCTTCCGCCCGCGTGAACGTCCTGCTTTTTGGCATCGTAAATCAACATGCCGCAGTCGTAATGATTTTCCGAAATATCAATGTCCTCCTGTGAAAGCAGATTAAATAAAGCCTGCTGCCCCACACTTCCAAGGTCTCCGGTAAAAATCGCATCATAATCCTTTGGCGTTCTTCCGAAATCCTTCAAATGCGTGGAAATGGTCCATGCCGCAGCCGGAGCCATTGCGCATCCCATATTGAAGGAATCCTTAATGCCGAAGTCTTCTATTTTCCCAACCGTAACTCCCGTTATTCCGACTTTGCATCCATGCTCTGATTCCAATACGTTTTTAATCTGTCTGCCTGTTGTCGATTTTCCGTTTGCATTTCCTTCCTGAAGCAGAAACGCCGCGCTTCCGGTTACGGTCCACGACGCGTACAGCGGACGCTGGCTTCCGTACTCCAGCGGAAAACGGAACTCCTTCTGTGCGCTTGCAAAATGGCTTGAAGTCAGCGCAATTACCCTGTCCGCATAGCCTGCCGCAATGCTTTATCTTATAAAAATCTGACGCTTC
>CAMWNY010000045.1 GCA_947175775.1 uncultured Lachnospiraceae bacterium
TTTTTCGGTGAGGCGGACAAAAACGGCACGCTGTTTCTTGATACGGATTGCGACCTGACACGGGAGCGCGGTAATTTGATTATCCACGGGCATCATATGAAATCCGGCGCCATGTTTGGCACATTGGATCAGTATGCGGATGCGGACTATGCCAAGGAGCACTCCCAAATCTATCTGTACACACCGGACGAGGTGCGTGTGTATGAGGTGCTTGCGGCATTTAATGCAAAAGTTTATAAAGGAAAAACGGATCAGTTCCGCTATTATGCTTACTTTGGGTTTGATGAACCAAAGACATTTGATGTGTATTATGAAAACATTAAAAAAATATCGATGTATGATACCGGAGTAACGGCGGAATACGGTGATTCGTTTATCACGCTTTCCACATGTGCATATCACACAAAAAACGGAAGATTTGCTGTGGTGGGGAAATTGTTGTTCCGGCAGGACGTTGCATTAACGGATGAGTCTGTGAAAAACTGTGCCGCAGTCAAGTAAAATTGCAAATTTTTCCATAAAATTTAAAAATAACGGTAGACAAACCGTTATTTTTATTGTACTATATAGAAAACGTTTTCTGAAAACGTTTTCCGAAGAGCGGAATAGAAGAAAAATAGAATAAAACAATAATACTGCAGGAGGCAGAGGATTACGTGGTTTCAATAAGAGATGTGGCAAAGGAGGCAGGCGTCGCCATTTCCACAGTATCAAAGGTCCTGAACAATTATCCGAATGTGCGGGACGAGACAAAAGCGCGGGTCAACAAGGCGATAGAACAACTGGGTTTTGTGCCAAATTCCATTGCGTCGGCGCTTTCTTCCAAGCGTTCGGGACGTATAGCGCTGGTGTTGGATGTGGACAGGAATGCGCAGGCGGTAGATGAGATACCGATGCAGTATATGATCGGTGCAATCAGTCGGGCAAAGGAGCTTGGCATGGATATTATCACGGTGTTTACCGCAATGCTTGGAGAGATGGACACTGGAGAGATGACGCGCTATTTTCAGTCGCAGAGTGTCGAGGGGCTGATTATCTGTGGCTTTTCTGAACAGGATGAGGCGCTTGGGCGTCTGATTAAAAGCGGGAAATTTAAATCTGTTTTAATCAATGCGCCTGATGTTGATGAGAATACATCAAGCATTCACATCGATAACCGGAGGGCACAGTACGAGGTCGCAAAAAAGTTTCTGGCGGAAAGCACTGCATTTTGCAGGGAAAAAAGGATATTATATATATCAGGTAAAAATGAGGGTTATGTGTCAAGTGAGCGCCTGAAAGGAATGCAGGAACTTGCCAAGGAACTTTCCCTGATGCTTTTGGTGCGCACAGGACGTTTCAGTGAGCTTGAAGCAAGGAAGCTTACAATGCAGTATGCGGCTTGTAAAGATGCAATCATCTGCGCATCGGATTTAATGGCGATTGGAGCAATGAAAGCATTGATTGATATGGATATTTATCGTCCGGTGTGCGGATTTGACGGTATCAACCTGATGGGATACGCAGGCAAACAGATGCATACGGTCGGGCAGGATTTCAAAAAAACCGCGGCGTGTGCCGTCGAGGAGGCCGCGAGACTGATTGGCGGAGAATTAGGACGCGAAATTGTACTTCCGCACAAACTGATGCGGATTAAATATTTGGATGTTATTTCATAGCATATAAAGAATGATAAAAATAAAAACCAATTAAATTTCTTATAAAGAAAAGGAGTAAAACAATGAGCGTGAAAACAAATTTGGAAGCAATGACACAGAAACTGTACGGAAAGGCAATCAAAGAGCTAAGCGATAAGGATCTCTATTATGCCATTCTGAACATGACCAAGGAAATGATGAACGGAAAGGGTAGCATCAAAGGTACGAAAAAGGTTTACTACATTTCGGCGGAGTTCTTAATCGGAAAGCTGTTGTCAAACAATCTGATTAATCTTGGTATCTATGAGGAGCTTGCGGATGCGCTGAAGGAAGAAGGAAAAGACTTAAGCCTCATTGAGGAAATAGAACCGGAACCTTCTCTTGGAAACGGCGGACTCGGACGTTTGGCGGCATGCTTTTTGGACTCGATTGCAAGTTTGGGACTTCCGGGAGACGGTATCGGCTTAAATTACCACTTCGGATTGTTTAAGCAGGTATTTCAGGACAGACAGCAGACCGCTGAAAAGAATGACTGGATCGAGAAGCAGTCATGGCTGACAAAGACAGACGTTTCATTCCCTGTTTATTTTGGTGACAAAAAGGTCGTGTCAAGGCTGTATGATATTGATGTAATCGGTTATGAGCAGGGCATGAACAAGCTGCATTTGTTTGACATTGAGACGGTTGACGAGAGCATTGTAAAAGAGGGCATTGACTTTGACAAAGAAGATATTGATAAGAATTTAACACTCTTCCTTTATCCCGATGACTCTGACGAGGCAGGGCAGCAGCTTCGTATTTACCAGCAGTATTTCATGGTATGTAACGGCGCACAGCTTATTTTAAAGGAAATGAAAGAGAACGGTTATGACCTTCACAAGTTAAATGAACATGCGGTGATTCAGATTAACGACACACATCCCACAATGGTGATTCCAGAGTTAATCCGTATTCTTACGGAGGATGAGGGATTTAGCATGGACGAGGCGATTGAAGTAGTCAGCAAGACGTGCGCATACACCAATCACACAATTCTTGCGGAGGCGCTTGAGAAGTGGCCCGTGAAGTACCTTGAGAAGGTAGTTCCGCAGCTGATGCCGATTATCAGAGAGCTTGACAAGCGCGTTGCGGCGAAGTACACTGAAGAGAACGTGCAGATTATCGACAAGAACGACAGGGTGCACATGGCGCATATCGACATCCACTACGGATTTTCGGTAAACGGTGTTGCGGCAATCCATACAGAGATTTTGAAGGATACGGAATTAAATCATTTTTATAAGATTTATCCTGAGAAGTTCAACAACAAGACAAACGGCATTACGTTCAGAAGATGGCTGCTTTCATGCAACAAGGAGCTTGCGGCATGCATTACAAAGACAATCGGGGACGGCTATAAGAAAGATGCGGCGCAGCTGGAAAAGCTGTTGCAGCACAAGGACGATGAGGCGCTTTTGACAGAAATAAAATCCATTAAAAAGGAGAAAAAGGCGGAGCTTGCAGCTTATATGAAAGAACATGAAGGCGTAGAAATTAATCCGAATTCTATTTTTGACATACAGATTAAAAGACTGCATGAGTATAAGCGCCAGCAGATGAATGCGCTTTATATTATTCATAAATATCTTGAAATTAAGGGCGGCAAAAAGCCTTCTACACCGATTACGTTTATTTTCGGCGCAAAAGCGGCTCCGGCGTATATAATCGCACAGGATATTATTCATCTGCTCTTATGTTTGCAGGAGCTTGTGAACAATGACCCCGACGTGAAAGATTACATGAAAGTGGTTATGGTGGAAAATTACAATGTAAGTTATGCGGAGCGGCTAATTCCGGCATGTGATATTTCAGAGCAGATTTCGCTTGCATCAAAGGAGGCAAGCGGTACCGGAAACATGAAGTTTATGCTAAACGGTGCGGTGACGCTTGGCACGAGCGACGGTGCGAATGTGGAAATCCATGAGCTGGTTGGCGACGAGAATATTTATGTATTTGGCGAGAAATCGGAGACGGTGATTGCACACTATGAAAAGTCGGATTATGTGGCAAAGGACTTCTATAAGAAGAGCAGTGCAATTCGCAAGGCGGTTGACTTTATTACAAATAAAGAAATCTTAAAGATTGGAAATCAGAAACGTCTTGTGCGTCTGCAAAAGGAACTGATTAACAAGGACTGGTTTATGACGCTTCTGGACCTTGAGGATTATATTGCCACAAAAGACAAAATATTTGCGGATTATAAGGATGAAGAGAAGTGGAAGCGTATGATGCTGGTAAATATCGCAAAGGCGGGCTTCTTCTCATCTGACAGGACAATTGCCGAGTATAACCGCGATATTTGGAAACTGTAAGAAGAATTTCTCAGGCGGCAAAAGATGCCGCCTGACATATTGAGCGAAAGGACAATGATTGGAAATGAAAATAGCAGTAGCAGGAATCGGGTATGTGGGGCTTTCGAATGCGATTCTTCTTGCGCAGCACAATGAGGTGACTGCGGTGGACGTATTTCAGGAAAAGGCGGATATGATTAACAACCGGAAATCCCCGATTGTCGATTCGGAAATCGAGGAATACTTAGTCCAAAAGGAGCTGAATTTGACAGCGACGACAAACGGCGAGGAGGCATATCGGGACGCGGAGTATATTATTATCGCAACACCGACAAACTATGATCCGGATAAAAACTTTTTCGACACGAGTTCCATTGAGACGGTAATTGAACTGGTGAAGAAAGTCAATCCGTCGGCGGTCATGATTATTAAATCGACGGTTCCCGTGGGCTATACGGAAGCGATGAAAAAGCGCTACGGTATTGACAATATTATTTTCTCGCCGGAATTTCTGCGCGAGGGCAAGGCGCTTTATGACAACCTGTACCCGTCGCGCATTATTGTGGGAGAGCGTTCGCAGCGTGCGGAGGTCTTTGCAAATCTGCTCAAAGAGGGTGCGATTAAGAAGGATATTCCGACGCTCTTTACAGATGCGACGGAGGCAGAATCGATTAAACTTTTTTCAAACACGTACCTTGCGCTTCGTGTGGCGTATTTTAACGAGCTTGATACGTATGCGGAGGTAAGAGGGCTTGATACAAAGCAGATTATCGAGGGCGTAGGTCTTGACCCGAGAATCGGTACGCACTATAATAACCCGTCTTTTGGTTACGGAGGATACTGTCTGCCAAAGGATACAAAGCAGCTTCGTGCAAACTTTCACAATGTGCCGAACAATATCATTTCTGCAATTGTTGATGCGAACAGAACGAGAAAAGATCATATTGCGGATATGATTTTGGCGAAAAAGCCGCAGACTGTCGGCGTATACAGACTGACGATGAAAACAAATTCCGATAATTTCAGGCAGTCGTCCATTCAGGGTATTATGAAGCGCATCAAGGCAAAGGGAATTGAGGTTATTGTTTACGAACCGTCCCTAAAGGAAGAGCACTTCTTCCGCTCTAAGGTGGTACGTGATTTGGACGCATTTAAAAAAATGTCGGATGTGATTATTGCAAACCGCATGACGGATGAGCTTGCGGACGTGGAAGAGAAAATTTACACAAGGGATATTTACGGAAGAGACTGATTTGACAATTGGTGCAGTGCCTTATTGCAGTTGACGAATAAGGCACTGCATATCAAATTCGTCTCATTTATTTTGCACAAAAAGCAATGGAAAAATTTGCCATAAGTAACAAAAAATATCTTGTTGCGTGTTTTCTATTGCAATTTATTCGGCAAAATGCTATTATACAATTGTCACTTGGAAACGTTACCGATAACGTTACTGGAAACGATGCCGAAAACGTTTCGGAATAATATTTCCGCAAATCATTAATAATAAAAAACAGAAAAAAGAAAGAGGTATGTCATTATGAAAAAGAAATTAATCAGCGCAATTTTGAGCGCGACAATGGTAGCGACAATGCTTGCAGGCTGCGGTAGCAGCGATAGCGGAAACAATACGGATACACAACAGCCTGCCCAGTCACAGGAACAGCAGCCCGCGGCGGATACACAGCAGCCGGCAGCAGATACACAGACACCCGCGTCCGGCGAGGGAAAGGTTTATTATCTGAACTTCAAGCCTGAGCAGGGAGCGGCTTGGGAAGCGCTTGCTGCAAAATATACAGAGGAAACCGGTGTTCCTGTTTCTGTACAGACGGCAGCATCCGGAACATATGAGTCAACCTTGAAATCCGAGATTGCAAAGACAGAGGCGCCGACACTGTTCCAGGTAAACGGACCGGTTGGACTTGCAACATGGAAGGATTACTGCTATGACCTTTCCGGCTCTGATGTTTACGCACAGTTAAAGAGCGACGACTTCGCATTAAAAGAGGGCGATGAGGTGAAGGGTATCGCGTACGTTGTGGAGACTTACGGACTGATTTACAATGCGGACATTTTAAATGATTATTTCACAAAGGATTATGCGGTTGTGACAAGCGTTGAGGAAATCAATTCGTTCGACCAGTTAAAAGCTGTTGCGGACAGCATTCAGGCAAACGCTGACGACCTTGGCGTAAAGGGTGCGTTCACGTCGGCAGGTATGGACTCAAGCTCTGACTGGAGATTTAAGACACACCTTGCAAACCTTCCGATTTACTATGAGTATGAAGCGGATGGTATCGGTTCAACGGATGCAATCAAAGGAACTTACTTAGATAATTACAAGAACATTTGGGATTTATATATTACAGACTCTGTTTGTGCACCGACACTGCTTTCAAGCAAGACCGGTGAAGATGCGACGGCAGACTTCGCACTCGGTGATGCGGTATTCTATCAGAACGGTACATGGGCTTACAATGATTTGGTAGACGCAGGCATGGACGGTGACTCACTTGGAATGCTTCCGATTTATATCGGCGCTCCCGGCGAGGAAAATCAGGGACTTTGCACAGGCAGCGAGAATTACTGGTGTGTAAACAAGAATGCTTCTCCGGAGGATATTCAGGCAACGCTTGACTTTATGAACTGGGTTGTAACATCAGAGACAGGCTGCAAGGCACTGACAGAGGAAATGGGATTTGTATGTCCGTTTACGGCATTTGACAGCTATCCGGCAAGCAATCCGCTTGTAAACATTGCGAATGACTATGTTTCAAACGGAAAGACTTCCGTAGCATGGACTTTCACGACAATGCCTTCTGAGAACTGGAAGAACAATGTCGGCAGCGCGCTGTTGGAGTATGCACAGGGCACAGGTCAGTGGGATGCAGTTGTAACGGCATTCGTTGACGGATGGGCTGAGGAGTATGCGGCAGTAAACAACTAACTCAATAAATAACTAAATATTCAACAGAATGGCAAAGACAGGTGCATCGTGCAGTAACGACTGCACCTGTTTTTTACAAAAACCATAGTTGCAGACAAAAGATATTGGTAGCTATGAAGGTACTGAATAGTTACAGAATTAAAAAATGGAAAGAAAGGTGAACGATTATGGAAAAAGCAATAAAACGATATTTCCCAATATTCGCACTGCCTACCCTTGCGGCATTTACAATTGGATTTATCCTTCCGTTTTTATTAGGCGTGTATTTATCCTTCTGTGAATTTACCACAGTAACGGATTCCAAATTTGTCGGATTTAAAAATTATATCAGAATTTGGGGCGATTCCACCTTTACGCACTCCCTTTGGTATACGGCGCTGTTTACGATTGTGTCGGTGCTGTTCATTAATATTATTGCCTTTGCGGTGGCAATGCTTCTGACAAAAGGAATTAAGGGAACAAATGTTTTTAGAACAGTATTTTTTATGCCGAACTTAATCGGCGGTATTATTTTGGGTTACATTTGGCAGCTTATCCTGAACGGTCTTTTGGCAAATCTTGAGCGTACATTGACTTACAATTCCGCTTACGGCTTTTGGGGACTGGTAATCCTCATGTGCTGGCAGCAGGTCGGATACATGATGATTATTTATATTGCGGGTATTCAGAACATTCCCGGCGATTTGATTGAGGCGGCAAAGATTGACGGTGCAAACAACAGGCAGCTGTTAAGACACGTAACGCTTCCGATGGTAATGCCGTCCATCACTATCTGCTCGTTCTTAACCTTAACCAATTCCTTCAAGCTCTTTGATCAAAACCTTGCACTGACTGCAGGTGAGCCGTCGAACAAGTCGGAGATGCTCGCCCTTAATATTTTTAACACGTTCTATGGCAGAAACGGCTGGGAAGGTGTCGGTCAGGCGAAGGCGGTAATATTCTTTATTCTTGTGGCAGTTATCGCGATTGTCCAGCTTCGCGCAACGAGAGATAAGGAGGTGCAGGCATAATGTCAGACGTAAGAAAAGCAAAACACGGCGGACTTTTAACGGCGGTTTTTTCCGTGGTATCCCTGTTTTATGTCATGCCGATAATCATTGTGCTGTATAATTCATTTAAAAAGAAAATCTTTATCAGCAACCGTCCGTTCTCACTGCCTGACGCAAAATCGTTTGTCGGACTGGAGAACTATATCAGCGGTATTGAGAAAATCGAGCTTCCCAAGGCGTTTGGTTATTCACTCTTTATCACGGTCTGCTCTGTGTTTGTGATTATCCTCTGCACTTCCATGTGCGCATGGTACATCACAAGAGTAAAAAATAAATTTACGTCAGGAATGTATATGCTCTTTGCATTTTCCATGATTGTACCGTTCCAAATGGTTATGTTTACGCTGTCGAAAATTGCAGATATGTTGCATTTGGGCAATCCGGTTGGTATAATTATTGTATATCTCGGCTTTGGTGCAGGACTTGCGGTGTTCATGTTCTGCGGCTTTGTAAAGTCGATACCGCTCGAAATCGAGGAGGCGGCGATGATTGACGGCTGTACGCCCATTCAAACGTACTTTAAGATTGTATTTCCCGTAATGAAACCGACGGCAATTTCGGTTGCGATTTTGGAGGCAATGTGGGTTTGGAACGACTATCTTCTGCCGTATCTTGTACTTGATATTAAGAAATATAAGACAATTCCCATTGCGATACAGTATTTGAAAGGCGGATACGGCGCAATTGATATGGGCGCCATGATGGCGATGATTGTGATTGCGATTATTCCGATTATTATTTTCTATATTTCATGCCAAAAATATATTATTGAGGGCGTTGTCGCAGGAGCGGTAAAAGGTTAAATACGAAGAGAAGGGAACATGCAAAATGAGAAGATGTGGCGTATTGATGCCGGTATCGAGTATTCCGACCCGGTTTGGCATAGGAGGCTTTTCAAAAGAAGCATATGATTTTGTGGACTTTTTGGCAGCGTCCGGACAGTCGCTTTGGCAGATTCTTCCCCTTGGTCCTACGGGATACGGGGATTCTCCTTATCAATCCTTTTCGACCTTTGCGGGCAATCCGTACTATATTTGTCTTGACAGGCTGATTGAAGACGGACTGCTCACCGAAAAGGAGTGCTTGGAGGCGGATTTCGGTGACGATGCGGGAAAAGTCGATTACGAAAAGATTTACAATACAAGATTTGCATTGCTGCGAAAAGCGTTTGACCGGTCAAATATCGGTGATAGCGAGGACTACCGCAGATTTGTCGAAGAAAACAGCCAGTGGCTGAAGGATTATGCGATGTATATGGCAGTTAAGGACTCGCTTGACGGTATTTCGTGGATTGAGTGGGACGAGGGGCTTCGTCTGAGAAAGCCTGAGGTGATGGCGGAATATGAGGAGAAGCTTGCCGATGAAATCGCGTTTTACTGCTACCAGCAGTTTCTGTTTTCCACACAATGGCTTGCGTTGAAAGCATATGCGAACAAAAAAGGAATTGAAATTATCGGTGACATTCCGATTTACGTGGCATTTGACAGTGCCGATACGTGGGCAAGTCCGGAGCTTTTCCAGCTTGATGAAGAAAATTATCCGGTGGCGGTTGCGGGCTGCCCGCCGGATGCGTTCTCGGCGACCGGACAGCTTTGGGGTAATCCGCTTTACCGTTGGGAATACCATGAGGAGACGGGCTTTGCGTGGTGGATACGCAGGCTGGCACATTGCTTCAAATTGTATGATGTGGTGCGTATCGACCATTTCCGCGGGTTTGACGAATACTGGTCCATTCCGTACGGCGACGCTACCGCACAGAATGGCGTGTGGAAAAAAGGTCCGGGATACAAGTTGTTTGAGACGGTGAAAAAAGCGCTTGGCAACCGTGCAGTCATTGCGGAGGATTTGGGATTTTTGACCCCGAGCGTATTAAAGCTTGTGAAAAAGACGGGCTATCCGGGTATGAAGGTTTTGCAGTTTGCGTTTGATTCGCGGGAGGAGAGCGACTATCTTCCTTATAATTATCCGAAAAACTGTGTGGTCTATACGGGAACGCACGACAATGATACCGTAAACGGCTGGATTACTGCAATGAGCAGAAAAGACCTGGCGTTTGCGAAGAAGTATTTGGGTGTGAAACGAAACGCGGCGGTCTGTGACAGCTTAATCCGTGCGGCGCTTGGGTGCGTGGCGGATACGGCGGTTATTCCCATACAGGACTATTTGGAGCTTGGCGGTGAGGCGCGGATTAACACACCGTCCACACTCGGCGGAAACTGGGAGTGGAGAATGGAGAGCGGCGCGTGCACGCCGGAGCTTTCAAAGCGTATGCTGGAGCTTGCACGGCTTTACGGAAGAGCAAAAAGACATTAGAGGAATGGAGTGGTTAGGTGTTTGAACCGACAATTAAGGACATTGCAAAAATATGCGGTGTGGGCGTTAGCACGGTATCGAGGGCAATTAACAATCACCCCGACATTAATCCGGCTACTAAGGAGAAAATACTTGAGACCATCAAGGAATATGGCTATGTCCCAAACGACAGTGCGCGCAACTTAAAGCGCTCGGACGCGAGGGCGATTGCGGTGCTTGTCAAGGGTATTGCCAATCCGTTCTTTACCAATATGATAGCCACAATTGAGCAGGAATGCAAGAAAAAGGGCTATGCGATGGAGCTTTCCCATATTGAATCTGACGAAGATGAGGTAGATGTTGCACAAAAAGTAGTGAAAGAAAAGCGGCTTCGTGGTATAATATTTCTCGGAGGATATTTTTCGCGCTCGGAGGAGAAGCTGAAAAAGCTGAACGTTCCGTTTGTATTCAGTACGGCGGGCGGAATTCCGGAGAATATATCGAAGGACTCGTACTCCAATATCGGAGTCGATGACCGTTTGGAAAGCGAGCGGATGGTGGATTATCTGATTCGTCTTGGTCATCAGCGGATTGCGATTATTGCGGCGGAGACCTATGAGGAATGCATTGGCAGGCTGCGTCTTGAGGGGTATTATGACGCCCTGAAAAAACATGGGATTGCCTGTCTA
>CAMWNY010000046.1 GCA_947175775.1 uncultured Lachnospiraceae bacterium
GCTTTACAGTATTCGATTTCCGACTCGCGCGAATCCATGGTCCACTTGTCGTTTCTCCAAGCGGCAATAATTTTAAGGTCGGGCGCAAGCGCCTTAATGCCAAGCTCGAAACGGATTTGGTCATTGCCCTTACCGGTTGCGCCGTGGCAGATTGCCGTTGCGCCTTCTTTTCTTGCGATTTCAACAAGCTTCTTTGCAATCAGGGGACGTGCCATGGAAGTACCTAAGAGATATTTATTTTCATAAATCGCGTTTGCCTGTACGCAGGGAACGATATATTCGTCACAGAACTCGTCCACAACGTTTTCAATGTAAAGCTTTTCGGCACCGCAGGATTTAGCGCGTTCCTCAAGCCCGTCAAGCTCTTCCTCCTGTCCGCAGTCCACGCAGACACAGATAACCTCGTAATCAAAATTTTCCTTTAACCAGGGAATAATTGCAGTCGTATCCAGACCGCCGGAATAAGCAAGTACAACCTTTTCTTTCATATTAAATAGCTCCTTTTGTAATGAAATTGAATTTGTTTTTTACATTAAATCTAATATACATCATTATACCGGAGAAATCAAGTGAAAAAATATACATTTTATCTTGACAAAAAGAAATAAAAGCGTAAAATATAGACAATATAAATGCATAATATTCACGAAATAATGCATAAAAATACATTATATGAAATGGGGCGTGATATTGTGCAGGCATTCAAAAGCAGTTCGCAAATATCCGTTGCAAGCGGCTGGTAAGTATTCTATAATCAAATAGGAATCAAATACGGAAATTGGAATCTGAGGAGGCTGGTATGTATGGCTGTAAGAATAATAGGTTTAGCATGTTTCTTATTGTGTGCGTTTCCCTTTTTGATTATTGGTGTCTACGATAAAGGCAGCAGAGAGCCTATCCATTTTTGGAGCGAGGATACCTCGTTAAAAGATAAGGTTCAGGACGTAAAAGGTTATAATGCGGAAATGGCGCAGTTATATAAAAGGTGCGCGCTGTTTTTTCTGTTGATGGGGATTGTGTTTGCCGTTTTTCCGATTGGTGGGATTGTCTTGATGGTGTTTGGCAGCTCGGTTGGGATTTATCTGGCATATCAAGTTTATAAAAGGATTTTGGAACGATATTTGCAGGAAAATCAGGGGTGAGAGAAAACGATGGAAAAATTGGAGTTGGAATTAGAACGTCTTTCGTTGGCAGGCAGATTATGTTATTTGTTCATGTGTATTGAAAAATATCTTACAACTTGTTATCCTGAACGGGATTGGGCACTCGTGGCAAAGAAATGCTGGCAATGGACGAATGTCTACTGGAATGAAGGATGTGATATATATTCTGCTGTTGTTCCGGAATTTCTTTTGGAGTTTGATAATTATGAAAAAACGAATATGCTTTCTTTTGAAGGAAGGCTGTCTGAAAAGGATTATTTGGAACTGACAAAGTTGTTTGCAGGTTTGACAACAGGAAACGCGGAAGATGAAATAAATCAGGTCTTAATGCTGCCGATAGAATTTAACAACGAATGCGAATGTACTGATTTTGAGTACGCTGACAAGCCGACACTGGAAATATTAAATAGAATGCTGCATTTTTTGTCTTTACATCATATTTCTTTTCCGTCTGTATGCAGTGTTCAGGATATGACGGTGAACCAAAGGAACGGTTGGGGGAATTTTATAGACAGTGAATATCTTTCAATCATTATTTAAACCATAATTGCTTCGCAGTAAATTCGCAGTAGTTCGCAGTGGTTTGCAGTTGACTTAACAAGTGGAAATGCGGTTTTAAGAAAAATAAAAAGGGTTGTAATTTCACCCCGAATAAACTATCATATAAAATAGTACAAATTAAGATAGGAACAAAGAGAGGACGATACACTAAATGATAAGGGCGATGACATTAGACGATTATGAACAGGTGCGCAGCCTGTGGCTGCAGATTAAAGGCTTTGCAATCAGAAGCATTGACGACTCGCGCGAAGGCGTGGTGCGCTTTTTGGAGCGAAACCCCGGCACAAGCGTGGTCGCGGTGGAGGACGGGACAATCGTAGGCGCAATTCTCTGCGGTCACGACGGCAGACGCGGCTGTCTGTATCATGTGTGCGTGGCGCCCGGTTACAGGAGGCGCGGTATCGGTAAGGCGATGGTCGTTTTTTGCATGGACGCGCTCAAAAAGGAGCATATCAATAAAGTCAGCCTGATTGCATTTACCAAAAACGACATCGGAAACGCGTTTTGGCACAATGTCGGGTGGGTGCAGAGAGAAGATTTGAATTATTATGATTTTGTATTAAATAAGGAAAACATAGAGGCGTTTAATCAATAGAAAAGTAGTAAGATATAACACGCGAAAGCGGAAAGGAGCAAGGTTATTCATATGGAACAGATAAAAGGCGGCGTGACTGCGGCGCACGGTTTTGAGGCGGCAGGCACGGAGGCGAATATCAAATATCAGGGAAGAATGGACATGGCGCTCATTTACAGCAGCGCACCGTGCAACGTGGCAGGAACATTTACGACAAACGTGGTAAAGGCGGCTCCCGTGCTTTGGGATCAGCAGATTGTGGAGAACAGCCCGTATGCGCAGGCGGTCATTGTGAATGCGGGTATTGCAAATGCATGTACCGGAAAGCAGGGCATGGATTATTGCGCTGAGGAGGCAAAAAAAGCGGCATCGTTTTTGAATATACCGGAAAATGCCGTGCTTGTGGGATCTACGGGCGTTATCGGAAAACAGCTTCCGATGGACCGGATTTGCGCCGGCATCGAAAAGCTTGCGGCGGCAAAGGACGGTTCGATTGAGGCGGGAACAACCGCGTCGAAAGCGATTATGACCACCGATACAATCAATAAGGAAATTGCGGTGACAATAGAACTTGATGGTAAAATTGTGACAATAGGCGGAATGAGCAAAGGTTCCGGTATGATACATCCGAACATGTGTACGATGCTCGCATATATCACGACGGACGCTGCAATCAGCAAAAAAATGCTGCAGGAGGCGCTTAGCACAAGCATAGTTGATACGTTCAACATGATTTCCGTTGACGGCGACACTTCGACAAACGACACCTGCCTTGTGCTTGCAAACGGGCTTGCGGGCAATGAGGAAATTACGGCAAAAGGTGAGGCGTACGACAAGTTTTTGGAGGCTTTAAATTATGTAAACACATATCTTGCGCGGACAATGGCAGGCGACGGCGAGGGCGCAACGGCGCTTTTTGAGACGGTGGTTTACAATGCCGACACAAAGCAGAATGCCCGCACGCTTGCAAAGTCCGTTATCTGTTCGAGCCTTACAAAGGCGGCAATATACGGACACGACGCAAATTGGGGCAGAATTTTGTGCGCTCTTGGTTATTCGGGCGTACAGTTTGATCCGGAAAACGTGACTCTTTACTTTGAAAGCAAGGCAGGAAAACTGAAGATTTATGAAAACGGTTTAGACGCGGGGTACAGTGAGGAAGAGGCAACAAAGATTTTGTCAGAGCCGGAAGTGACCGTGCTTGTTGATATGCATATGGGCAGTGAAACAGCGACGGCATGGGGCTGTGATTTGACATATGATTATGTGAAAATCAATGCGGATTACAGGAGTTAAAACGAAAAGAAAATCTAAGGCAATATTGGAAAGGAAATAATAAGAATGAACGAAAAGGACATGAACAAAATTCTCTCCAAGGCGGAGGTGCTGATTGAGGCGCTTCCCTACATACAGAAATTCAACAGAAAGTATATTGTCGTAAAATACGGCGGCAGCGCGATGAGCAACGAGGAGCTGCAAAGAAACGTTATTAAGGACGTAACGCTTTTAAAGCTTGTCGGCTTTAAGCCGATTATCGTGCACGGCGGCGGCAAGGAAATCAGCCGCTGGGTGGAAAAGACCGGAAAAGAGGCAAAGTTTGTGAACGGCTTGCGCGTGACGGACGCGGAGACAATGGAAATTGCCGAAATGGTTTTAAATAAGGTAAACAAAAGTTTGGTGACAATGGTTCAGGAGCTTGGCGTGAAAGCGGTCGGCATCAGCGGCAAGGACGGCGGACTGTTAAAGGTTGACCGGAAGTATCCTGACGGACAGGACATCGGCTTTGTCGGGGATATTAAAGAAGTCAATCCAAAGGTTTTGTTTGATTTAATTGAAAAGGACTTTCTTCCAATCGTTGCGCCAATCGGGCTTGACGACCATTTTCAGACCTACAATATTAACGCGGACGACGCGGCGTGCGCTATTGCAAAGGCGGTCGGTGCGGAGAAGCTGGCATTTCTGACGGACATTGAAGGGCTTTACAAGGACATCAACGACAAGAGCTCCTTTATCTCAAGGATTTCTGCATCACAGGCGGATACGCTGATTGAAGAAGGATTTATCGGGGGCGGAATGCTGCCGAAGCTTGGCAACTGTACAAGTGCGATTAAAAACGGCGTAAACCGCGTGCATATTTTGGATGGACGCATTCCGCACTGCCTGCTTTTGGAAATCTTTACCAGAAACGGTATCGGAACCGCAATCGTGCAGGACGACGACCTTGAGAAAATGGAAATGGGCGAATAAATCGAAAAATTAGGAGTTTTTCGATTTGTGAAAGGAGCATAGTTATAAATATGGATATGAACATGAAGGAATATATCGACGAGGCGGAGGCGGCGCTGCTGCATACCTATAACCGGTATCAGATTGTGTGGGACAGGGGCGACGGCATGTATCTCTATGATATAGAGGGCAAAAAATACCTTGATTTCGTGGCAGGGATTGCGGTATTTGCGCTTGGATACAATCACAAAGCATACAATGATGCATTAAAAGCACAGATTGACAAGGTGATTCATACATCAAATTATTATTATAATATTCCGGCAATCGAGGCGGCAAAAAAGATGAAAAAGATTTCGGGCATGGACAGAGTGTTTTTTACCAACAGCGGTGCAGAAGCGGTGGAGGGTGCGATTAAGGCGGCGAGAAAATATGCCTTTTTGCGCGACGGACACACAGACCACGAAATCATCGCGATGAACCATTCGTTCCACGGAAGAACAATGGGCGCGCTTGCCGTAACAGGAAATCCACATTACAGGGAAGCGTTTGAGCCGCTGATTGGAAATATTAAGTTTGCGGATTTTAATGATTTTGAGAGCGTAAAGGCACAGGTTACCGATAAGACCTGCGCGATTATTTTTGAGACGATACAGGGCGAGGGCGGCATTTATCCGGCAACGGAGGAATTTATGAAAAACATCCGCGCCCTCTGCGACGAGAAGGATATTTTGCTGATTTTAGATGAAATCCAGTGCGGCATGGGCAGAACCGGAATGATGTATGCATGGCAGAGGTACGGCGTAAAGCCGGATATTATGACAACCGCAAAAGCAGTCGGATGCGGTATTCCGGTAGGCGCTTTTCTCATGACGGAAAATGTGGCAAAGCAGTCTCTGACAAGCGGCGACCACGGCACGACTTACGGCGGAAATCCGCTTGCGTGCACGGCGGTTTCCAAAGTGATTGATTTGTTTGAGGAGATGGATCTGTTGAAAACTGTAGAAGAAACAGGTGCATATCTGTATGAAAAGCTGGAGGAAATTACCGCAAGGCATGACTGTGTGAAGGCACACAGAGGTGTTGGTCTGATGCAGGGCTTAGAGTGTGATTGTCCTGTCGGTGACATTATCAATCGTGCAGTTGAAAAAGGTTTGCTGTTAATTAACGCAGGGACGAACATCATTCGTTTTATTCCGCCGCTGATTGTGTCAAAACAGGATATTGATGACATGACAGCGATACTGGACACCTGCTTTTAAGCAAACAATGAAAAATGGAGAAATTGAATGAAACACGGTAAAATAAAAGAAAGAATGTTTATTGCCGGAGCGATTCTGATTGCGACAGCGATTGGCTTGACTGCGACGATCGTTTTTAGCAGGAAACAACCGGCAGATACGGCGGTTTCCCAAAAAGAAACAATTCACCTTTGGTATACGGATGATGCGATTACGGATTATCTAAGCAGTAAGACGCTTGATTTCTACAATCAGACAGATATTAGAGTAGAAACAAAGCTGGTATCCGGATTGGAATATCTTGAAGAAATTAATAAAGCGAGCTTAAGCGAGGACGAGGAAACACCGGATGTATATATTATAACAAACGACTCGCTGGAAAAGGCGTATTTGTCAGGGCTTGCGGTAGAGCTGGACGAATCGGTGCCTATTTATAAACCATCTGAGTATAATGATGCCGCAAGAAACGCGGTTACGTATGACAATAAATATGTAGGATGCCCCTTTTATTTTGAGACAAGTGCGCTGCTTTATAATAAAACCTATTTGGAGCAGATTGCAGCAGAGACGAATAACAGTGAAACGGATGTGGAAGACGGCGAAATGGCGCAGGAGAGTGTTGAAGCGGAAGATTTAATACCAGCCTCCATTGCGGATATTTTGAAGTTTGCGGATATGTATTCCGCTCCAGAAAATGTGGAGTATTTTTTCAGGTGGGATGTTTCGGATATTTTTTATAATTATTTTTTCATTGGCAATTATATTTCAGTCGGCGGGGATGCGGGAGATGACAAAAATGACATTGACATCTATAATACAGAGTCCATATCAACGTTAAAAGTTTATCAGGAGTTAAACCAGTTCTTCTCAATTGACACGAAGGAGACGAACTATGATACGATTATGCAGGAATTTCTTGAGGGAAAAACGATCTATACGATAGCGACAAGCGATTGTATAAAACGGCTTGACGATGCCGCCAAAAATGGCGAGTTTGCATATGAATACGGTATTGCGCAGCTGCCTGACATTAACATGGAACTCAGTACGAGGGGAATGTCAGTAACAAATGCGCTTGTCTTAAACGGATATTCGACGCATAAAGCATCAGCGGCTTCGTTGATACAGTTTCTTGCGAATGAGTCCCAGCATGATCTTTATGAAACAACAGGAAAAATTGCCTCGATGACCAGGCAGGAATATGACAATCCGCATGTGGAAGGGTTTGTGCAGAGTTATGCCGATTCGGTTCCCATTCCCAAGATGCTTGAGACAAGTAATTTTTGGGTAGAGCTTGAGATTTGTTTTGCAAAAGTCTGGTCAGGATCAGATGCAAATACACAGATACGGCAGCTTTCTGAGCAGATTAAGACACAGCTAAATGGTGTGAGTGTTACAGAAGAAGTGCTTGAAGATCCACAGGTGGAGTTGCTTCCGGCAGTAGAGTATGAGGATGTTCCGATGGAAGAGGAAACGCAGACACAGCAGACAACACAACAAGAATAAAAAGTATAAAATCCAATCATAATAACACATAACAGATTAAGGAAAGGCATGGTATATAAATTATGATTGGATTTTTGATTGCCCTTTTATCAGGTGCGCTGATGAGCGTTCAGGGTGTGTTTAACACAAAGGTTACGGAAGGTTCAAGCCTTTGGGCGGCAAATGCGTTTGTGCAGTTCACGGCATTTTTGGTCTGTATCGCTGCATGGCTTTGCGTTGACAGAACTTCATTTAAAGAGGTTCTTTCCGTTGAGCCGAAATATGTCCTGCTGGGTGGTGCAATTGGGGCATTTATCACATTGACCGTAATTAAAAGCATGGATTCGCTAGGACCTGCAAAAGCAGTTATGCTGATTGTGATTGCGCAGCTGATTGTCGCGTATCTGATAGAACTGTTTGGGCTTTTTGGCGTGGAGAAGGAACCGTTTAGCTGGAAAAAGGTCATCGGTGCGCTGATGGCGATTGCAGGATTTATTGTCTTTAAGATTTGACCAAAATGTGTGCGAAATGTCAAAAATAGCACTTGTATTGGTTTGAATATTATCATAAAATAAGAATAGATATGCGAATCATATATAGGATTAGAGGTGGCTTTGCCGCGAATACGGTAAAGGAGCTATGAATATTGAAAAGAAAACGGAATAAGGGAACGGGGAATTTTCAGGTGTATGCGGCGGCAGGCGTCTTTGTGCTTGCGCTTTTCATGCCTGTACTTTTGTGCGGATGCAATGATACTTCAAATGAGGATGTGCTGTTGTCCTTAAATGAGGAAACGAATACGCAGATGCCAGTCATCGAGAAACAAGAGTCGGTGCAGACTGTCCTGCAAAGTGAGGAAACAGAGTCGGTTTATGTTTATGTGTGCGGCGCGGTGAATAGCCCCGGTGTGTATCAGTCACAGGCGGGGAGCCGGCTTTTTGAAGTGATTGAGATGGCAGGCGGGTTTATGCCGGAAGCGGATCAGTCACATTTAAACCTTGCACGCACAGTTGCGGACGGAGAACAAATTGTAGTGCTGACACAGGAAGAGATTGCGCAGGGAATGACAGCCGTGCCACAAAACAGTGAGGCGCGGGTTGGTGCAGACAATGGGCTTGTCAATATTAACACTGCGTCCGTTTCGGAACTAACAGGCGTATCGGGCATTGGTGAGAGCCGGGCACGTGCAATTATTGATTATCGTGAGAAAAACGGTACTTTTTCTTCTGTTGAAGAGATTAAGAACGTGGACGGTATCAAAGACGGGCTTTTTGCAAAGATAAAGGATTATATTACAGTATAAAATATGACACATATGTCATAAAATAAAGGTATTGGAAAGGCATGGTTATAGAAAATGGCGAAAAAAATTTTGGTAGTTGATGACGAAAAGCTCATTGTAAAAGGAATCCGGTTTAGTCTTGAGCAGGATGACATGGAAGTAGACTGTGCATACGACGGAGAGGAAGCGCTTGAGAAGGTACGGGCAAACAAGTATGATATTGTATTGCTGGATATTATGCTTCCGAAACTTACAGGACTCGAAGTTTGCCAGCAGATTCGGGAATTTTCAAATGTTCCTGTTATTATGCTTACGGCAAAGGGAGATGATATGGATAAGATTCTCGGTCTCGAGTATGGGGCGGACGATTATATTACCAAGCCGTTTAATATCCTTGAGGTGAAGGCACGAATCAAGGCAATCATGCGAAGAACTGCGGGGAAATCTGAACCTGAGAAAAGGGCGCAGATAATTGAGACAGGAGATTTGCGGCTTGACTGCGAAGGAAGACGCCTTTACATAGCAGGTAAGGAGGTCAATTTGACTGCAAAAGAATTTGATGTGCTGGAGCTTTTGGTATTAAACCCGAATAAGGTGTACAGCCGTGAAAATCTTTTAAAACTGGTGTGGGGGGCGGATTATCCGGGAGACGTGAGAACGGTTGACGTGCATATCAGAAGACTGCGTGAGAAGGTGGAATCGAATCCAAGCGAGCCAAAGTATGTACACACAAAATGGGGTGTAGGATATTATTATAAATAGGAGAACAAAAAAGAGTGGGAAAGGCAAAGCTTTTAAAAATTTTTAAGAGCCTGAAAACAAGGATTTTCTGTATCGTGATACTTGCAGGTGTGATTCCGTGTATTATACTTCACGTAGGTATTTTGGAACGGTATATGGACAATGCCGTATCAGTGCGGACAAATGAGGTGCAAACACAGATTAAGATTATCGCGGATCATCTGTTAACTTATAATTACCTGTTTGATAATACCAATGAGGTGGTAAATGCAGAGCTGTCGCAGCTATCAAACCTTTATGACGGGCGTGTGCTGGTGGTAGATGAAAATTTAAAAATTATCAAGGATACGTATGCGATTAGCGAAGGCAAAACGATTATTTCGGAGGATATTGTCAAGTGTCTTAAGGACGGCGTGGCAGTTAATCAGCTCGAAGGCAAGAAATACATTGAGATAATTGTGCCAATAGAGGAAAAGCTTGCAGAGGGTACATCGCGCATTGCAGGCGTCATGCTCACAAGCGTATCGACGGACAGCATTATCAGCAGTTATGAATACATAAAAAGCAGGGCATACCTGTTGGAGATGTGTGCACTTGTGGTAGTGTTTGGAATGGCGTATTTTCTGAGCCGGAAGCTGCTAAAGCCGTTTGAGCGGATTACGGAATCCATCAATGAGGTAAAAAACGGTTTTACAGACGAGGAAATTAATGTGCGCGATTATACGGAAACGGAGCGGATTGGCGACGCGTTTAATCAGATGCTTGGCAGAATGAAGGTTTTGGATGATTCGAGACAGGAGTTTGTGTCAAATGTCTCACACGAGCTGAAAACTCCGCTTGCGTCGATGAAAGTACTTGCCGATTCGCTGCTTGCACAGGAAGATGTGCCTGCCGAACTTTACCGTGAATTTATGACGGATATTGCGACGGAGATTGACCGTGAAAACAAGATTATTACGGACCTTTTGTCGCTTGTAAAAATGACAAGGACTTCCGAGGATATGAACGTGGAGACAATGGACATCAATTCCATATTGGAGCTTTTGTTAAAGCGTTTGGGACCGATTGCGGCGCGTGCCGGCGTAAAAATAATTTTTGAGAGCAGAAGACCGGTGAGTGCGGAGGTGGATGAGGTAAAACTGACGTTAGCTTTGTCAAACCTTGTTGAGAATGCGATTAAATATAATATTGAGGACGGCTGGGTGAAAGTGGTGCTGGATGCAGATCATCAGTATTTTACAGTGGAGGTGTCGGATTCAGGCATTGGCATTCCGCAGGAGTCAATTGAACATATTTATGAGCGGTTTTACCGCGTTGACAAATCGCATTCGAAGGAAATCGGCGGTACGGGACTAGGGCTGGCGATTACAAGAAGCGCGGTACTGATGCACAGAGGTTCCATCAATGTGAGCAGTGTGGAGGGCGTGGGTACGGTATTTACGGTGAAGATACCGCTCACGTATATTGTGTAACGGTCAGATGATACGCGCAGATGGAGGCGGATATTTCGTGAAAAGAAAAAAAGTTTGGTATGCGGCGCTTTGGCTGTGCGTACTGCTTTTTTCAGCCGTAAGTTTTACGGGCTGTCAAAAGGAGGCGCAGCAGGGAACGCCGGTTGATATATCCTAC
>CAMWNY010000047.1 GCA_947175775.1 uncultured Lachnospiraceae bacterium
GAGTCAATAGAAGCGCTGATGGCATTCCTTACGCAGCGTTACAGTAATCCGTCAACAGGACTGATTACCAACTGGATTATCGGTAACGAAGTAAATAACAATAATCCGTGGTATTTTGCAGGCAATTATAATGTGACAAATTTTGCGGCAGAGTATGAGAAAGCATTCCGCGTATGCTACAATGCGATTAAGGCGCAGAATGCAAATGCAAGAGTATTGACTTGCATCGACCAAAGATGGACATGGGAAGACGGAACAGCAAACCAGTATGGCGCAAAGAAGTTTATTGATGCGTTTAATACGGATGTTGCATCACACGGAAACATTGACTGGGGTGTAGCATGGCATCCGCATCCGGTACCGTTGACAACACCGAAGTTTTGGAATATGCCTTCCAATTACAAGGCGCTTCATTTAATCAGTAATGATGCAAACACAAGGATGATTAATCCTCAGAATATGGATGTGTTCACAAACTATATGGCACAGCCTTCTTTCCTTGCACCGAATGGACAGGTGAGATATATCATTATTTCAGAAATTCTGTTTAATTCACAAGGTTCTGATGAGGCAACGCAGGCGGCGTCTTTTGCGTATGCATATAAGCTTGCGGAACGTAATCCGCATATTAAAGGCTTTATCGTACATAGGGCAGTAGATAACCTTTACGAAAAGAATTCCGACAAAATTGCGTGCGGTATTTATAATTGTGATGCAAATGGTATGATTAGTACACCGAAGCAGATATGCGAAGTATATAAATATATTGATACACCACAGTCTGCTGCATATACACAGTTTGCACTTCCGATTATCGGTGCGTCAAGCTGGGCGGCAGTTGGATGTAATCCATAAAAGCATAATGACAGAGGCAGGCGGATAAGTTATTGTAATTTATCCGCTTTTCCCGTATACTGGATGTACGCGGAAAAAGCGGATACCAATTAAAGAAGGAACATAAAATGGAAAAAGTGACGCGGTACATAAATAATTGGACAGTGATAATTGCTGCTGTAGTGTCATGTATTGTAATTGCTGTTGTGACTGCTGTTAGGCTTGATGACTTTTGGCCGTTTCATACAGAAATTGATTTGAATGAAATGTCAGGAAGCATGATGACAGAAGATGACGGGAGCAAATATCTTTACAGCGGAGATTCCGACTACGTTCTTTATGGACCATATATGGCATTGTACAAAGGTTATTATACGGTGGACATTGATTATGCTGCGGATAATGACTGCATAATGAACGTGCACAGCAATGAGTGTGCCGATTATGTTAGTTCAGGTGATATTATTTTAAAATCACAAAGCACACATAAAAGTTTTCATTTCAGATTAAAAGATACGGTCAATGACCTTGAGTTGAGGGTAAAATATAATGGTTACGGAGAACTTAGGGTAAATCGTATTACAATTACAGAAAATACGATAGGAATTAGGACGAATGCCTTTTTGGCTTTTGCAGTTGTAATTCTTTTGACTGTATGTTATTTGTTCCGGAAGAAAATCACACAGAACAGATTTACGTTTGCAGCCCTTGCTGCAATTGTGTTTTTTTCCTGTGTTCCCGCGATGACCCGGGGATTGTGCATGGGACATGACGGAACGTTTCATCTGCTCCGAATCGAAGGTTTGGCGCAAGGGCTTCGTTTGGGTGAATTTCCTGTGAGGATGCAGTCCAATTGGATGGAAGGATATGGTTATCCTGTATCAATTTATTATGGGGATATTTTGTTGTATATCCCTGCGGCGCTTCGATTAATCGGTTTTTCTGTCACACAGGCGTATAAAGCGTATCTGTTTTTGGTGAATCTTGGTACAACGCTGATTGCTTATGTCTGTTTTCATAAAATTGTGAGGGATGGCAGGGCAGCGCTTATGGGTACGGCAGGATATGTTTTTGCAATATACCGTCTGACGAATGTGTATGTAAGAATTGCGGTAGGAGAGTATTCCGCAATTATGTTTTTGCCATGTATTCTTTTGGCAGTGTATCGGATTTATATGGAGGATACAGCCGAATTTAAAATTTATATGAAAAATGCGTTTCTTTTGGCTGTTGGTATGACAGGGCTTGTGCAGACACATTTGATTAGCGTGGCAACCGTATCAATGATTATTGCATTGATCTGTATTGTGATGATAAAAAAGACATTGCGGAAAAGGACGCTGTTCGTATATGTGTCAGCTGTTATAATTACTGTAGCAGTGAATTTGTTTTTCCTTGTACCGTTTATGGACTACTCAAAAAATGTTTCGGTTGAAGTGCTTAGTGACAGTGAGGAGACCATTGCTGAAACGATACAAGGTGCGGGCGCGTTTATAAGCCAGTATTTTATGATGTACCAAAGGGCATTTGGCGGAACCGGTACAAATATCGGGGACAGAATGGCATTAACGCCGGGAGTTACATTAATGGCGGTTCTCTTTGTGGGGATATATTTTTGCATCAAATACAAAGACAAGACGATACGATTTATGACACTGATGTCAGTTTTGTCGTTGTGGATGGCATCAAATCTGTTTCCGTGGAATTTTATTATCAATCATGTACCGCTTATGGGCTGGATTAGTAAAATACAGTTTCCATGGCGCTTTTTACCGGTTGCACAGTTATTTTTATCATTGCTGTTATGTATGCTGCTTGTAAAATTTGAGCAAGAAAAGCGGGAACGTGCGGAATTTGCATTGCTGATACTGCTAATCGTGACGACGGCGCAAATGTTTAGCGGTGTCGCGCAGGAGCGCAGCTATGTTGAAAAGTATGATACGGCAGGGATTGACAGTTTTTCTCTTGTAAACGGAGAGTATGTCAGGGAAGGTACGAAAATTAAGTGGTTTGACGGAGAAGTCTATACCAATAATGTGGAGATAATCGAGGGCTACACAAGGCAGGGAAAGTATGCTATAATGGAGTGCGAAACTGTGGATTTGGGCGAAAATGATATTGCCTGGGTGGAATTGCCGATTATCAATTATAAAAACTATGCTGCATATGGTGAAAATGGTATTCGATTAAATATTGTGGATGGAGATAATAATGTAATCAGGGTAATGCTTCCACATGGATACAGTGGCGTTGTGGCTGTAACATATGAAATTCCGGTATCTTATAAAGTAGCAGATTTTTGTTCGCTGATTGCAGTGGCGGTACTTGCAATAATAATGTTTTGGTCGAAGAGAAAGCAGATTATGAAAGTCAAACACCCCTCTGTAAGCTGACGGGGTATCAGACTTGCAACGCAGCAAGCTGCGGGGGATTTGACCCTCGCGTCAGTCGTCAAATGCCTGCAAGCAGTCATTTGGCTCATTGCTCGCGGGAATAAAGAGAAGCAAATGAAAGAGAAAGGTGGAAATAAAAAACAATGTATCAAAAGGTTTCAACAAACATGAATTTCGTAGACCGCGAGAAAGAGGTCGAGAAGTTTTGGAAGGACAATGATATTTTCAGAAAGAGTATGGAAAGCCGTAAGCAGGGCGAAACCTACACATTTTATGACGGACCGCCGACGGCAAACGGCAAGCCGCATATCGGGCATGTATTGACGCGTGTCATTAAGGATATGATTCCGCGCTACCGGACCATGAAAGGCTATATGGTTCCAAGAAAAGCAGGCTGGGACACGCACGGGCTTCCGGTAGAGTTGGAAGTTGAGAAGCTGCTTGGCTTAAACGGCAAGGAGCAGATTGAAGAATACGGTATGGAGCCCTTCATTAAAAAGTGTAAGGAGTCTGTATGGAAATACAAGTGCATGTGGGAGGACTTTTCCGGAACGGTCGGTTTTTGGGCGGACATGGACGACCCGTATGTGACGTATCATGATGATTTTATCGAGTCAGAGTGGTGGGCGTTAAAAGAGATTTGGAATAAAAAGCTCTTATACAAGGGCTTTAAGATTGTGCCGTACTGTCCCCGCTGCGGGACGCCGCTTTCTTCGCAGGAGGTTGCACAGGGATATAAGACGGTCAAGGAGCGTTCGGCGGTTGTGCGCTTTAAGGTAGTCGGTGAGGACGCGTATTTTCTCGCATGGACAACCACGCCGTGGACGCTGCCGTCCAATGTTGCGCTTTGTGTAAACCCTGAAGAAATGTACTGTAAGGTAAAGGCGGTTGACGGTTATACGTATTATATGGCGGAAGAGCTGCTTGACAGAGTGCTTGGCAAGCTTGCTGAGCATGAGGGCGACAGCACATATGAAATATTGGGTACCTACAAGGGTATTGATTTAGAGGGAAAAGCATATGAGCCGCTGTTTGACTTTGCGGCAGGCATTATTGAGAAACAGCATAAAAAGGCACATTATATCACATGTGACAACTATGTTACCATGACGGACGGTACGGGAATTGTACACATCGCACCTGCCTTTGGTGAGGACGATGCAAATGTCGGCAGAAAGTATGAACTTCCGTTTGTTCAGCTTGTCAACGGCAAGGGCGAGATGACGGAAGAAACATCGTATGCGGGTGTATTTGTCAAGAAGGCGGACCCGATGATTTTGAAGGATTTGGAGAGCAAGGGACTGCTGTTTGACGCGCCCAAATTTGAGCATGATTATCCGCACTGCTGGCGCTGCGATACGCCGCTGATTTACTATGCGCGCGAGTCGTGGTTTATCAAGATGACGGCTGTGAAAGATGACTTGGTAAGGAATAACAATACTGTAAACTGGATTCCGGAATCTATCGGAAAGGGGCGTTTCGGTGACTGGCTTGAAAATATTCAGGACTGGGGTATTTCGAGAAACCGTTACTGGGGAACGCCGCTCAATGTGTGGGAGTGCGAGTGCGGTCATCAGGAATGTATCGGCAGCAGGCAGGAGCTTGCGGACCGGTGCGGTAACCCTGATGCGGCGAAGGTGGAGCTGCACAGACCGTATATTGATGAAATGACATTCAAATGTCCTGACTGCGGAAAAGAGATGCACAGGGTTCCGGAGGTTATTGACTGTTGGTTTGATTCCGGTGCGATGCCGTTTGCACAGCATCATTATCCGTTTGAAAATAAAGAATTGTTCGAACAACAGTTTCCTGCGCAGTTTATTTCGGAGGCGGTTGACCAGACGCGTGGCTGGTTTTATTCGCTGATGGCGGAGTCGACACTGTTGTTCAACAAGTCGCCGTATGAGAATGTTATCGTGCTTGGTCATGTGCAGGACGAGAACGGGCAGAAAATGAGTAAGTCAAAGGGCAACGCGGTTGACCCGTTTGAGGCGCTTGAGACATACGGTGCGGATGCGATTCGCTGGTATTTTTATATTAATTCGGCTCCGTGGCTGCCGAACCGTTTCCATGGTAAAGCGGTTCAGGAGGGACAGCGCAAGTTCATGGGTACGCTGTGGAATACCTACGCGTTTTTTGTGCTTTATGCAAATATTGACCAGTTTGACGCGACGAAATATACATTGGAGTACGATAAGCTCCCTGTCATGGATAAGTGGCTTTTATCAAAGCTCAATACGGTGGTTGGCGAGGTTGACAGCAATCTTGAGAATTATCGCATTCCTGAGGCAGCGAGGGCATTGCAGGAGTTTGTCGACGAAATGAGCAACTGGTATGTAAGACGCAGCCGCGAGCGTTTTTGGGCTAAGGGTATGGAGCAGGATAAGATTAATGCGTACATGACGCTTTATACTGCGCTTGTGACGATTTCCAAGGCAGCAGCGCCAATGATTCCGTTTATGACGGAGGATATTTACAGAAATCTTGTGTGCAGCATTGATTCGTCTGCACCGGAAAGCGTGCATTTGTGTGACTTCCCGACAGTTGACGAGAAATTGATTGACAAGCAGCTTGAGGCGGATATGGAAGCACTGTTAAAGACGGTTGTTATGGGACGTGCGTGCAGGAATACGGCAAACATCAAGAACAGACAGCCAATCAGTACGATGTTTATCAAGGCGCCGTTTACGCTTGGTGCGTTTTATCAGGAGATTATTGAGGACGAGCTGAATGTCAAGAAGGTTGTGTTTACGGATGATGTGCGGGAGTTTACGACGTATACGTTTAAGCCGCAGCTTAAGACGGTCGGTCCGAAATACGGCAAACAGCTTGGCGGCATTAAGGAGAAGCTTTCTACGATTGACGGAAACGCGGCGATGGACGAGTTGAAGGCAAACGGTGTTATTACGTTTGACGTGAACGGGACAGAGGTAAAGCTTGCGGAGGAGGATTTGCTGATTGATATTTCGCAGAAGGAAGGTTATGTCACGGAGGCGGACAACACGGTGACGGTTGTGCTTGACACCAATCTGACGGACGAGCTGATTGAGGAAGGCTTTGTGTACGAGGTTATCAGCAAGATTCAGACGATGCGTAAGGATTCGGATTTTGAGGTTATGGACCATATCAATGTTTACATCAGCGGAAACGACAGGATTGCGGATGTGGTTAAGAAGAATGCGGACGCAATCGGCGAGAAGGTTCTTGCGAATGCAATTCGCTATGAGAACGGCGGAAACGCGAAAGAGTGGAACGTGAACGGCGAGAAGGTCGTGATTGGCGTGGAGCGCGTTTAAAAGTATTAAAATGTGTTTGGAATAGAAATCCCATATGCGGTTTGGACAGCAAAGTTTGCTGTGACTGCATATGGGATTTACTTTTCGCCTGCATCAATAGCACAATTGTCTGTCGCAGTTCTCAGCTGTGTATTTAATTGTTTATAATCATTTACAATGATTTGAATATGGGCAATCTGTTCTAATGTCAAATCATTAACTTCTATAACTTTTCGCTTGTCATCAATTTCTAATAAATAATCCGTAGTGCATGAAAAAAATTCGGCAATTTTAATTAGCATATCAATTGAAGGAAGTATATTATTATTTTCCCAATTACTCACACTTTGTTTTGTTACTCCAATCATGCGGGCAAGCCCTACCTGACTCATGTTTCGGGCGGTACGAAGTCTTTTAATTTGTTCACCGATCATATTTAAAACTCCTTTACTCATAATAAAAGTCTATTAATAGAAAGTATATTTACAAAATACTTTAGTATTGTTATAATTGACATTATGGAGTGTTATAGTACAAAGTCTTTATAAGAATAAAAATTGATTATGCGTTAGGAGAAACCGAATGGAAGTCGTAAAGCAGAGAAACAATAGAGTTGATAACATAAAAGCAATTTTAATATTTTTGGTAGTATTTGGTCATATGCTGGAACTGGCTTCGGCAAGGCGAATATATCTTATAATTTATTCATTCCATATGCCGGCATTTATTTTTGTTACAGGTTATTATGCAAAGTTTAAACCGAGGAAAATTTTACTGGAACTGATTATGCCATATATATTGTTTCAAACATTGTATCTGCTTTTTGACGGATATATTAACGGGGAAGCCGTAACGCTTCAATATACAAAACCGTACTGGCTGATGTGGTATTTATTGACGATTATTATCTATTATTTATTGCTGCCGCTTATAAGGACGGATAATAAAAAACAGAGACTGCTGATTTTTATATTGTCTGTTGCAATAAGTCTGTTGGCGGGGTATGATACTTCCATAGGATACTATATGTCGCTGTCAAGGACACTGGTATTTTTGCCGTTTTTTGTATTAGGAAATTATATAGGAAATGGCTGGCCGTGCAAAATTGTATTTGAAAAATGGTATCAAAAAGCAGCAATATTATTCGGAATAGTCATTTCTTCTTATTATATCCTAACAGCGGAGGTTTCTTCCGCAATGCTGTATGGTTCATATTCCTATGAAGGAGCGGGTTTTGGATTGATGAAAAGAGCGGTACTGCTTATCATTGCATGGGTATGGATTCTTGCTTTGTTTAGTTTTGTCCCAAACACTGAAATACCGGTGTTTCGTGTTTGGGGAAAGGGAACGTTTTCCGTATTTTTAATACATGGTTTTATTCAAAGACTGATTGGGAAGGGTGACTTTTTTGATTCAACTTCACGTAGTAAATATATTTCAGCTGCTTTTGTGAGTGTTTTGGTTGTTATGCTTTTTGGGAATCGGTACGTTTCAAAGGCGTTTGATTACGTGGCTCGTGGGAGAGCGCTTAGAGAGAATAAGGATAGGAGTACTGCGAGGATGGCATTTTGTACGAAGAAAACAACATAAAAATTTTACATTAAAAAAACTCCCACATGCAGTTTTGGCTGTATGCGGGAGTTTTTTATTTTACGATATTGATAATCGTTTTATTTGTTTTTTCCTGAAGGAAATCTACGAGGCTGTTAAACACTTCCTGACTTTCGATAAAACGGTAGGGCAGGATGATTGCGGATGTTGGCGTGATGTAAATGTAAATTGCCATATTTGTCATATAAATGGAATCAATCAGACGATAAGAAATCTTGCCTTCTTGTAACGTCCCTACATTAGATATAAATTGTTCTTCAAATGAGAGCGTGCCGCCTTGGGGCAGAGAAATATGATTGTTTTTTATCTGCTTTCTGACAAATGATTTTGCCTGTTCGATTACAATTCTTTTAGCGGATATGAGCCATACAATACAGCAGAATATACCAGTTGCGATGATAATGACAGTATCCGTTAAATCCGTTAAATCATGGAACAAAAAAGGTGTGATGGCAATTATCATTATGCATAATATGGAATATTTTATCACACGGAAAGTTCGTTTACCGGAACGCGTATAAAGTTGATGATTTATATTGAATTGAAAAAAATCATTTTCTGTTAAGGTATAATTGAACTGAAACATAAAAACTCCTTTTCTAGGGCGATACGAGTGGAAACTGGCATCCGGTTTTTATTTTGTGATGTTGATAATTGTCTTTCCTGTTTTTTCCTGAAGGAAATCTACGAGGCTGTTAAACACTTCCTGACTTTCGATAAAACGGTAGGGCAGAATGATTGCCGATACTGCGCTGGTATAAATATAAAGCGCTTCATTCGTGGTATAGATTTTTTCAACTAAGCTGTACGCGGTTTTTATTTCCTGTAAAGCAGTATCCTCATGCATGAAATTTTCATCAAAAATCAGTGTGCCGTTCGCTATATAGGGTAGGCGTCCGGATTTTTTTGTCACACGCATTGTTCTCTTAATGGTGCGTGTAATAGAATTTTTGTAATATATGATCCAAAAGATGCTTACAATTGCAAAAATGATTGTTTCTACCATCAGGGCTGAAAACGTACTCCCATTGATGAATGATAAAAGTATTAAGAATACAAGGATGAAGGGAATGCTGAGCTGCATTGTAAGTACGGTTGCCTTACCGTTATTTGTTTGGGTTGAATGGTTTATATTAAATTTCAGGTAATCATCGTCTGTGAGGGTATAAGGAAACTGGAACATAGTGTTTCTCCTTTCTGGCTTTATCTATGTAATTTAACAAGTTCGTTTTGTTTATTGCTGTTTGCGATTCAATCATAGCAGATTGGGCAAAAAGTGTAAAGTATATTTCGTATGTATAATATGGAAAAGAATTTGAATAACAGTTAATATTATTGAACAATAATTAATAGATAATCAATTGTTATATATTAAAGGATTTGCTATTCTATAAAAAACGATAATGTTTTATCTTTTGCTGTAACTTTTCAGATTAACATGGAGGTGGATACCTTGCAGATTGGAACCGTAATCAGAACATTTCGGAAAAAGAAAGGCATAACGCAGGAGGAGATGGCGAACAGGCTGGGTGTTACGACGCCGGCTGTCAATAAGTGGGAAAATGGCGTTTCGCAGCCGGATATTCAGTTGCTTGCGCCGATTGCCCGATTGCTGGGCATCTCACTGGACGAACTGCTGTCGTTCCATGAGGAACTTTCTGTGGAGGAAATCAGCAGTATTATTCAGGAACTTGACACCAAATTGGGAACGGAGCCATATGCGGAAGTCTTTGCGTGGGCGCAGCGGCTGGTGCAGGAATATCCGAATTGCAACCAGCTGATTTGGCAGATAGCAGTGATTTTGGATGCAAGGCGCATGACGCAGGATGTGGAACATAGGGAGCAGTACGACGAGACGATTATGCGGTATTTTCAGATTGCTTTGGAGGACGAGGACGCGCAAATCCGAAAGCAGGCGGCAGGTTCTTTGTTTGGACTTTATATCAGGAAAGAGGAGTACCACCGGGCACAGGAGTGTTTGGAGTATTTTTCAAAGGATGATCCTGCCTGGATGCTGAAGCAGGCGCAGATTTACAAGCAGAAGGGATTGGAGGAAGAGGCGTATCGGGCGTATGAGCAGTTGGTATTTACAAATTATCAGGTATTTAATCAGGCGTTAAGTATGCTTTATCGGCTTTCGATGGAGAAAGGGGATTATGAAAGGGCGAAACGATATTTGGATAAACAGAGCGAGATTGCAAAAATACTGGAAATGGGGCGCTACAATGAATTGGCAGGGTATCTTGATTTTGCGGCGGGCAGGAAGGATGCGGCGGAAACAGTAAGAATTATGAAGGAGCTGCTTGACAATATCCATACGCTCGGCGGGTTTACGAAGTCGTTTTTGTATGAGCATTTGCATTATAAACCGATTGAACCGTCATTTTGTGAGCGGGTGAAAAAAGAACTGCTCGCATGTATGAAAGACAAAGAAGGGTTTGCCTATATGGAAGGCTGTGAGGAGTGGGAGCAGATGATGCAGGAAGCAGGGACTATGGTGTAACAATTGTTACACTGTAGTCTCCACTCCGTTTAAATTAATATGTTCGTTTTCTTCCATCGGTATCAGCAGATACTTCTGACCGTCTATGGTCTGCGCTTTGACCTGTTCCGCTTTATCAGGTTTCATGCGCAGAAAGACTTCCGCCCAGTTTTTGGCTTCCTCGGGATCAAGCGGCGCTTCCATTTTTACAAGTGTTTCGATTTGCTCCGTTTTTTCAAGATTTTCCTGCTTGGTATCGTTTAGCTCCTGTTTTAATGTGGCAACCTCTTCAAGCAGCTTGACCT
>CAMWNY010000048.1 GCA_947175775.1 uncultured Lachnospiraceae bacterium
CATTTCTTCCAGTTCTTCCCGCAACCCGCTAAATCATACGTACCGCAAAGCAAACAACCGCGACGGAACATACGCAACGAGATAGCGCAAAAGCAGCGGTCTGACCGGCAAATTCGTAAACAGTATGATATTGTTCGCGTACTTTGTCATAGGTTCACCTCCTACAAAACTTTTCTGAAAAACAGTTCCATAGGCTGGTCAAACGGCGTATCATGCAAGACTAATCCGCCGCAGTCAATATAACCCAATTTTCGGTACAAATGCTGCGCTCCCTCGTCAGCCTGCGTGGAAATCAATGTCATTCGATACCCCTGCTGTCTCATTTCCGTTTCCCAGCACAGGACTGCCTGTTTCCCAAATCCGCTGCCGCGGTATTCTTCCTTTACAAATAATAAATTCAAAAACGGAAACTGATTCCACAAAAAGCAGTGTGACATGACACCAATCCGCCGGTTTTCCTCCCAAATCACGTAACCGGACTTTGTATGTACACGGTCGGCATAGCCTGTATCGTCAATATGCTTATCAATCCCCATGACAAATTCCTTATCCTGATTTGTTACGACTTTTAGTTCCATTTCCTGTTCCTCCTGCTGGAAATCTGCCTCTATACTTATTATCCTTAACAGCCATAAACGATACTTGTCTGATACCCCTTACATCGGCTTTAAATTTTTGTTGAGCCTGTCCAAAATCCAGGCAACCCGATTTTTGCGTCCCGCGTCCGTTTTTGCATCAAAATAAGCGCGTGTATACGTTTTCTTTACGGATAGGGACATGGCTTGAAAATTGGTGCAGGCAGGCTCATGCCCTTCCAACACTGCCAAAAGCGCGGCAATCTGTTCCTCCGTAACCGCTGCTGCCTTTGGCGCGTCCCACTGACCGTTTTTCTTCGCCTCCTCTATTTTCGCTCTGCCAAAATCGGTCATCAGTCCCCGTTCCTCAAGGGTTTTTACCAACGCCTTATTTTTTTCCGACCACTTGCTCTTTTCCCTCCGCATGGAAAAATATTTCTTGTATGTTTTATCGTCAATACTCTGCATCTGTCCGTCAATCCAGCCAAAACAGAGCGCCTCTTCAAGCGCTTCTCCCGCCTTAATTGTTTTTGGTCCGCCTGCTTTGCCAAATAAAAGCCAAACGCCGGCACTCGACGTGCAATGCTGCGTAAGCCACTCCCGAAAGGTCTCCCTGTCGGCAAATTCCATAAGTTCGCCCATGTTTCTCTCCCTCCTGTCTTTAAAACCACACCAACTATTTGATACGTCTATTGCCATATGCATCCCTCATAAAAAATACAGATGCAAAATCGTACATCCTGTGTTTCATTTTGGACCAGCCATCAATAACTGCGCATCGGATTAAAATCAAACTGCACGCTGTCGCTGTTCCATTGCTTTCCATTCACTAACTGCTCCAGCACATCCTTCACAGCCACCAGCACCGCGTAATCCCTATGCTTTACATAAAACACAAACCGATACACATCATTAATCTTCCCAACACTCGCGCTTGACGGTCCAATCACCGCAGGCTTTTCCTGCGCAAACCGCCCTCTCGCACAATCCGCAAGCTCCCTTGCGTGCTCCGCGCCCGTAAGCTCATCGGCTGCCGTCACAAGCACTGCCATCATATGCGCGGCAGGCGGATACGACATCAACTCCCGATAGGAAATCTCCTCGTCAAAAAAGCCCTCATAATCCTGAGCAGCCGCATGGACAATCGTATAATGCTTTGGCTGATACGTCTGTATCACCACCTCGCCCGCAAGCGCGCCTCTGCCCGCGCGTCCCGCCGCCTGCGTCAGCAATTGAAACGTACGTTCTCCCGCCCTGAAATCATTCGCGTGCAGCGACATATCTGCTGCAAGAATGCCCACAAGCGTCACCTTCGCAAAGTCATGCCCTTTCACAATCATCTGCGTCCCGACAAGAATATCCGCCTCCTCATTTGCAAAAGCGGACAGCAGCTTTTCATAGCTGTCCTTTGTCCTTGTCGTATCCGCATCCATGCGCAGCACGCGCGCACTCGGAAATTCCTTGTGCAAAAGCTCCTCAATCTGCTGTGTCCCCGCGCGAAAACCTAAAATATATTTGGAACCGCACTTCGGACAAAGCGTCACATTCGGCGTTTCATAACCGCAGTAATGGCACACAAGCCTGCTCGTTTTGCGATACTGGTCCGTATGCTCCGAAAGCGACACATCGCAGTGCGGGCACTTCATCACATGACCGCACGCACGACACGACACAAATCCCGCATACCCTCTTCGATTCAAAAAGAGCATTGTCTGCTCGCCCTTTTTTAAACGGTCGGCAATCAATGCCGAAAGCCGCCTGCTGAAAATCGAACGGTTTCCCTCCTTTAACTCAGTGCGCAAATCCTCCACATAAACATGCGGCAGCGCACCGCCTGCAAGCCGTTCCTTCAGTGTAAAAAGTGTAATCTCACCCCGTTTTGCCTTATCATACGTCTCCACGGACGGCGTCGCGGAGCCAAGCACCAAACTTGCGCCCTTCATGCGGCAAAGCTCCCCCGCAACCTCCCTTGCATGGTACTTTGGCATGGTTTCACTTTTATAGCTGCTCTCATGCTCCTCATCAATAATCACAAGCCCAAGCCGCTCAAACGGCGTAAAAAGCGCGGAACGCGGACCGATGATAATGTCAATCTCACCCCGCCTTGCACGCTCGCACTGGTCGGAACGCTCCCCCGCAGAAAGCCTTGAATTCATCACGGAAACGCGCTCTCCAAACCGCTGGTAGAACCGAAGCAGCGTCTGATACGTCAGCGCAATTTCGGGGATTAACATCACCGCCTGCTTTCCCATACGGATAACGTGCTCAATCAGCGCCATGTAAACCTCGGTCTTTCCGCTCCCCGTCACGCCGTGGATTAAATATGTTCCACGTATTCCGTTTTCATATTCTCCCGTGACTGCCTCGACAATCGCACGCTGATTCGCAGAAAGCTCCTTTTTGCCCTGCTTCTGCCATCCCTCCGAAACCGCGGCAGGCATCGGATTTCTATAGGTATCAAACGCCTCAACCTTTACAAGCCCTGCTTTTACCAAAGACTGGATTGTCTGCGGCGCGATATTCAGCTTTCCCGTGACAAGCGTATACGGCAAAACAGGCTGTATGCCCAATTCCCGCATTAATCTCGCCTTTGCCGTCTGATGCTTTGCCTCGAACTCACGTGCGTGCATAACTGCCGTATCCGCATCGACAAGACAACGCAGGGTGCGCTTTACAACCTGTTTCATTTTCTGTTTCACGGGCAGAACGGTTTTTAGCGCTGAAATCATGGTTGCTCCGTAGTTGTTTTTCATCCACCACGCAAGCCTGACTGCATCGCTCTCTGCCGTCACCGCCCCTTCAATAACTGCCTCAATATTTTTTAATTTTTCAACATCATACTCCGCTTTATCGGTAAGCTCCATGACATAACCTCTGATACGCTTGTTTCCCATGCCAAACGGAATCGTCACCGCCATGCCGACCTCGATTTTTCCTTGCAGCGCATCAGGGATTTTATACTGAAAGGTACGGTCCACCTTCTCATGTGAAATGTCCACAATAATATTCGCAAATCTGCCCGTCATCAATTTTGTTTCCAACCTATCTCAATCAGTATTTCATCAATCAGCACACGTTCGTCCATCGGGTATTTTACACCCTTAATCTCCTGATAATCCTCGTGCCCCTTTCCGGCAAGCACAATAATATCGCCTTTCTGCCCATGTGTAATCGCATATTTGATTGCTTCTTTTCTGTCGCAAATTTCAATATATATCCCGTCCGTCTTTGCAATTCCCGTCTTAATATCATCAATAATATCCTGCGGTTCCTCAAAACGTGGGTTGTCGGACGTGATAATCGTCAAATCCGCAAGTTTTCCGCTCACCTCGCCCATCTCATAACGTCTTAGCTTCGAGCGGTTTCCGCCGCACCCAAACAAACATACCAAACGGTTCGGATTGTATTCCTTTAACGTCGTCAAAAGACTCTCAAGCGCCATCGCGTTGTGTGCATAATCAATCATCAGCGTAAAGTCATTGGATACCTTGACCATTTCAATTCTGCCCTTTACCTTCGCTCCCAAAAGCGCCTTTTTGATGTTCTCCTCATTCACGCCAAAATGCCTGCAAATCGCCATCGCCGTAAGCGCATTATACGCGCTGAATTTGCCGGGAATATCCGTTTCAATTTCCATATTTAAAAGCCCTGACACTTTAAAGTCAATCCCCAAAAAGCCCGCGCCCGTGACAAGCTTTAAATCGCTCGCACGAAGGTCCGCCTGCGCGTCAAAGCCGTACGTTTCCATCTCGCATGTATGATTTTTAACAATCTTTTCCCAATGCTGGTCATCGCGGTTTACAATGCCCACCTTACACTGTTTGAAAAGCATTGCCTTACAGTCAAGATATTCCTCAAAATCCGCGTGCTCATTCGGTCCGATATGGTCCGGCTCAATATTTGTAAAAATACCATAGTCAAATGTAAAGCCCTGTGTCCTGTGCATCTTAAAGCCCTGCGAAGACGCCTCAATCACCACCGCGTCGCAGCCGATGTCTTTCATTTCCTTAAAATACTGCTGCAATACAAACGACTCGGGCGTGGTGTTGGACGCAGGGATAACCTTGTCGCCGATAATCGTTTCAATCGTTCCCACAAGACCTACCTTATAGCCCGCATTCTCGAGTATGTATTTGACAAGATACGTTGTCGTCGTCTTTCCCTTTGTACCTGTCACGCCGATGATTTTCATGCTGTCCGCGGGATTTCCGAAATAATTTGCGGAAATAAACGCCATTGCGTATCTTGTGTCCGCCACCTTGATGACCGTGACGGTTTTATCCTTTGGCAGCTCCACCTCTTTGCTTACCACAAGCACCGCAGCGCCGTCCGCAACCGCCTGCGCCGCCGCATCATGTCCGTCAAAGTTTGCTCCCGCAATACAGATAAAAAGGCAGTCCTTTGTGATTTTTCTTGAGTCATTTACCACCTCGGAAATCATCGTGTCCGTACTGCCGCTTATGCATTCGTAATCAAAGCCGTTTAGTAAGTCTTTACATTTTAACATCGCCGTTTGCCTCGCTTTATTATCGTCAATGGCAACACCTTTTGCCATCGACTTTATAATCTAATTTAAAGAATAGCATATTTGTAGGGATTAATCAAGAATTTGCCGCTGCACTGGATTATTAGATTATTACAGGAGTATCTTCAATCCGCAAAAACCATGTCAATACTACAGCTTTTGCAGCTTTTCAATCATGATAAAAAAGAATAGGAATTTTGTTATTTCTATATTATAATGAAACGAAAGAACCGTTACTAAGGAGGAGCCTTTTATGGATACCGTTACTGTCAGGGACGCCGTGCTCGCGGACGCGGCGCGGATTTTGGAAATTTATGCGTACTATGTGGATCATACGGCGATTTCGTTTGAATATGAAGTCCCTACGCTGCCAGCGTTTGAAAACCGCATGAAGCAGACAATGAAAAAATACCCCTATCTTGTGATTGAGCAGGACGGCGTGATTCAGGGGTACGCTTATGCGGGTGCGTTTGTGGGGCGCGCCGCTTATGATTACTCGTGTGAGCTGACGATTTATCTTGACCATTCCGCCAAAAAGCGCGGGTTTGGACGAAAACTGTATGAAGCACTGGAAGAACGGCTGCGCCAGCTTGGGTTTTTGAATTTGTATGCCTGTATTGGTTATCCCGATGCGGAAGATGAATATTTGGACAAAAACAGTGCACAGTTTCATACGCATTTGGGGTTTGAGACAGTCGGAACATTTCACAATTGCGGATACAAGTTCGGACGCTGGTATCATATGATTTGGGCGGAAAAAATCATCGGGGAACACAAAATGCGGCTGCCGTTATAACAGCGGCTGCCGCATGGTTTTTGTTTCCAATATCTATCAAGCCTTAATGCTGAATCTCCTGCTCCTGTGTCAGCTGCGCCATGTCAAACGGCGGAAGAATACTGTCTATCTTTTCATAGAGCCTGTCGTCAAACTGATAGCGCAACTCACATGTCCTGTCGAAAATCATGGTCGGCTCCTCATCGGGCGTTACCGGTTTCCAATCAGGAAGCTCGCCGCTTTGCGGTCTGCCGTTTTTGACAAACGACATAAATGCCTCAAAAATCTGCCGTTCCAGCTTTTCGCTTACATCCGGAATTTGGCATACTTCTACCAATTCTGTATTATGGAAGAAAAACGGAATATCCGAACAGTGCCATGCTATTTTTTCATGATATATCGGAAATTCCAACGTAAAATCATACAAATATGTACCGCTGTTTCCGCCTTGCGCATGTAATTTGGCAAGCCGTTTCGTGGGCTGGCGCAGTGCGCGGTCAAGCAGCAGCAAATCCGTCGCCTTTTTATCCGGAAATGCCTCTTGAAACAGCGCTATCATTTCATTGGTATGTTCTTTGTATACGGACCTGATCAATTCCTTCATCTGCCGTTCTGTCAGCTCATTTTTGTCATACGGTACAGGCGCAAACGCGAACTCGCTGAATACACTTCCTACCATAAGCGGTATTTGAAACGCGTGTTTTTGAAATCCGTAGTCAAGCGGATTTCCCCTGTAATAATCATTCACAAGCGGAGCGCCTCCAATGTATTCGCCTTGCGCCTCGATTGCAGGGCTTACTTTCATATACGCCTTTACAAGCTCGTAATAGGGAACATGCTCCAGTTTCTCCACTTCCTTTTGGGCAATCCCCAGTTCCTCCAAAATCCCTGTGACAATCAAACGTCCGTCCCCCGTACACGGCGGCAAAAGCGATTCGTCGGTAACACCGCTCATAATCAGTCCTTTATGGAACAGTCCGTCCGCCTCCGAAATCTGCATCAGGTCAGCCACCTTCGCGCCGCCGCCTGACTGCCCGAAAATCGTTACATTATCAGCGTCACCGCCAAATAATGCAATATTCTCATGAATCCATTGCAGCGCCGCAACCATATCCGCGTGCCCCGCATTGCCGGAATTTTGATATTTCTCCCCAAACGGGGAAAGATCCAAATATCCTAAAATGTTGAGCCTGTGATTAATGGACACGACCACAACATCCCCTTCCATGCATAGATGAAATCCGTCATAAGCAGCCTGTTCTATCGAAGAGCCCGCGGAGTATCCGCCCCCGTGCAGCCATACGACAACCGGCATTTTCTTTTCACCGTCCAAGCTCTTTGTCCAAATATTCAGGTTCTGACAATGTTCATCCTGCGGCCAGTACCGGTGGGGCACCAGCAGCTCCGCATCCGGGGTATCCCGCGTCATAAGAGGACATACAAAACCATAGGAAAACGCCTCCTTGATTCCGTCCCATTGTACCTTTTGGGGCATTTGGAACCGGTTGGCATACGCATATGGGATTCCCTTAAAAATATATGCTCCGTTGTAAAAATATCCTTTCAGTTTTCCGCCGGTCGTCTCCAAAACCGGCACGTCGTCTGCGCGAAATGATTTTGTCATACTTGTCGCCTCCTGTTTATCCAAATAAATACGGTTATGAAACAGCTATTCCTCAATGTGCATTACTATAATTGTATTATACGAAACGGATGGAAAAAACACAACATATTCATGTACTTCCTAAAACGTTTTGACCATTCTTTTCTATATAATGACTTTTTTTCTCCGAAAACATATTATCTGTCCACAAGCACTGATATTTGTGTTATACTATTTAAAAATGAAAACAGTATCAAAAATTACAGGAGAACCATGAAATGAAACTACTGGTAAGCGCATGCCTTTTGGGCGAAAACTGCAAATACAACGGCGGGAATAATTACAGTAAAGCTGTCGCCGATTTTGTCAAAGGACACGAGGTTATCGCAGTCTGTCCTGAAGTCTTAGGCGGTCTGAGCGTACCAAGAACATCAGCGGAACTTGTATCCGGAACAGTTATGACTGCGGAGCATGTGAGTGTTGACGCAGAATTTCGAAAAGGCGCCGCCCTTGCGCTAAAACAGGCTTTGGACGAACAGATCGATTTGGCGGTTTTGCAGTCAAGAAGTCCAAGCTGCGGCGTCAATCAAATATACGACGGAAGCTTCACCAAAACGCTGATTGATGGGCAGGGCGTCTTTGCCAAACTGCTTAAAGATGCCGGTATTAAGGTGATTGACGCAGAAGAGATTATAAACGGCACTGTCAAAGAAGTTATGTAAATCCTACGTCTATCGTTTCCCCGTTCTTTGTAACAATTTTTATTATAATTTATAGAACAGTTTCTTCGTAGTAATTTCAAGAAAACACTGCATCTTATCAAACTGAACACGGAAAGGAAAAGCCCCTATGAAAAATACAAAGATTTGCCCCAAATGTAACAGCTCCGACATTCTGATTGTCGATGGATATGCTGGCGCCTACGGCTCCGGAAATAATATTATGACAGGAATGACCATTTTTTCTGCAGTAAAGGTAGACCGTTACATCTGCTGTTCCTGCGGATATACGGAAGAATGGATTAACACAAAAAATATGGATAAGCTGAAAAAATCGACGCGGGCACACCGTTAAAGGCATGCCCGCCCGCTTCCTTCCAAAAAGCATACGATGCGGATTAATTGCTTTCCGATTTCAAATCTTTGAGATACATAACGACGCAAATCACGGTTAAAACCGTTTCCACAACAGGCTGTGCTGCAATCACGCCAAGCAAAGGCGCCGAAGAGCAGATACCGTCAAATTGGGACAAATATGAAGCGGACGAATGCTTTACGCTTGAATTCTTGGAGCCGCAGCCTGCAATACATGTAAACAGGGAAACCTGAACCAAAAAGGGAGGAAAACCGAAAGTGAAGTATTGTGAATTGAGTTACGTTTGGAAAAAAATATATGAATCAGAATGGAAATCACTTTGTCATAAAAGCAAAGCAATAGCAGCTGTAATTGTTGATGAAAATGGTAAGATTATTTCAGAAGGAAGAAACAAAATTGGAGAACAGGAAATTTTAAATCCAAGAGTGGCTCATGCAGAAGTTGAAGCAGTGAGAAATCTTGATGTAACAAAATATCCATATGTTAAGTTATATACCTTATATACAGCGCTTGAACCATGTCCAATGTGTTTAGGTACTCTTGTAATGGGTGGGATTCGGAATGTAGTAATTGGTGCACATGATGACCATGGTGGAGCCATTGAACTCATTGAAAAAAGCAAATTCTTATTGTCAAAAAAAATTACGGTAACATGGATGCCGCAATTTTATGGTGATATACAAAGAGGTTTGCAGGCAATTAAAGAACTGCTTTTCAATGAAGACAATGATAAACTTGAACGGATGCTGGCTGACTTTTCTGTATATAATTCCCGTGGTGTAAATGCTGCTAAAACATTAGTTTATTCAGGATTATTTCATGATAATCTACCCGAACATTATGACATTGAATATATTTTTAATCGTATGAGCGAACTAATAGAAGAATGAAACTAATATACGGATGGATAATAGCAGCCCTCACCGGCGCGTCAATCCGTGAAACGCTCTTGCTCCAGTATCATATCGTACAGCGCATTCCCCGCAGGCACAATCGGCATCACGTTGACTTCCCTGTCAATCAGAAACTCAATCACCGTCGGAACGGTTTTCGTATGTTTTGCCAGCTTCAGCGCCGCCAAAATCCCGCTCTCATCCGACACACGAATGCCCTTTGCGCCATAGCTCTCTGCCAGTTTTACAAAATCAGGTGTATACGGCGGACAGCTTTGCGTCGGCGTATTGCACTTCGCAATACAGCTTTTTCTGTAACGCATGCAGGTGCTTTGGTAACGCCTGTCAAAAAACAGCTCCTGCCACTGCCTGACGTTCCCCAAATAGCCGTTGTTCAAAATGCAAATCACGACGGGCAGCTCGTATACAACGGCAGTCGCCAACTCCTGAATATTCATCTGCATTCCGCCGTCTCCCGTAACCACCACGACATCTGTTTCGGGGTTACCGATTTTTGCGCCAATTCCCGCAGGAAGACCATACCCCATTGTTCCCAAACCGCCCGAAGTCAACATCCTTTTCTTATAATGCAAATCAAGAAACTGCGTCGCCCACAACTGGTTCTGCCCGACATCTGTCGCAATCACTGCCTCGTCAAAAACATGATTAATTCCCCGCATAATCTGCTGCGGCGTAAGCCCGCCCCCTTTCATGACAATCGGATACGCCTGTTTCCACTCCTGAATTTGGCGCACCCATTCCCCAATTTCCAAACGGTCTGCAATTTCCATACACGCATTAATCGCCGCTTTTGCATCTGCCACAACCGCAAGGTCCGCCACAATATTTTTGGATATATTCGCGGGTTCAATATCAATATGAACAAGCTTTGCGTCGGGTGCAAACTGTTGCGTTTTTCCAGTGATACGGTCGTTGAACCGTGTACCGACTGCAAACAGCACGTCACATCTGCTGACTGCCATATTGGCGGCATAGCTGCCGTGTATGCCGATATTTCCCACATACAAATCGTGCGCCGCAGGGAGGGCGCCCTTCCCCATAATGGTTGTGACAACCGGTATGCCCGTCCGCTCTGCAAACTGCTGCATTTCCCGTTGCGCACGGCTGATAAACACACCGCCGCCCACCAAAAATACAGGTCTTTGTGCATTGCGCAACAAGTTCACCGCCTGTTTTATCTGTCCGCTGTCTACAAAAACCTTTGGTTCATCCCTGCCGTTTTCTATGCCTTCGGGGTAAACATCACTTCCGTATTCGCGCTGTATGTCCTTTGGCAAATCAACAACCGCAACGCCCGGTTTTCCTGATTTTGCCATGAGAAACGCATTCTTAATCACGCGCGCCAAATCCTCCCTTTTACGCACGGTTACGGCATACATGTCTCTTATCCACATCTCCGAGCCCACGAGA
>CAMWNY010000049.1 GCA_947175775.1 uncultured Lachnospiraceae bacterium
CGAGGCGCAGGAGTCTCTTGGGCTGGGAGTTGTGTATTAGATACAGATATAATTGACGCCCCAGTCAATCGCCACCCGTTCCGTATCATCGCTGCTGCCGTCATTAATAATCAGATACTCAATCTCATCAATGCCGTCAATCTGCTTTGGCAGGTCATTTAATGCGATTTCCAAGGTTTCTGCTTCATTATAACAAGGTATTTGAATGATTAGTTTCATTTTTGCCCCGTTTCAACCTCCTCTCAAGCATCACAATCCACTGCACGCTGCTCAGAGTCTTTTCCAACCAGTCTACTGCCCTGCTTATGCAAAAAGTCTTTTCTATGCCAAGGTACTTCAGAGCGCCTAATACCGCTTTGCGCCGCAGCACGCCTTTTTTCAAATGTTTTCGGCATTGCAGCTTCATCCGGTAATCAACCGATTCCAAATATTCCCTGACTTCCATGTGGTATTTGTCCTTTCTTTCTTTGTCATATTTCGGAATTCCTGCTTCGTTTTGATATAATATGACAAAATGCTCACATAAGCTTATCCTAATATACTCTTTAAAAATGTCTTTGTCAACAATGCCATTCTTCAGGTAATTCGTTACAAATACGCTATATTCGCGCATTTTAGGGATTATGTCTTCCACAAAGTGGCAGGAATGAGACTTTGAACCATCGCTCACTCTCCAATAGTATCCTGTGTAACTGTCTGTTACAGCTTTCTTTGCGGCGCAAAGCGTCTGCGTCACAAAAATCCAGTCATCCTCATAATTAATGAAGCGTTTAAACCGAAAACAATTGTTTACAAGAAAGCTTCTATTATAAATACATTTCCATAAAGTGCCATACATATAGTTGCCGCTCTGTACAAAATCGTAATCATATCCACGGAACAAAATAGGATAAAGCAGCTCCTTTTTTATTTTCTCACCTTCATACATGCCATCGCCAACACGTTCATACATGCTCCGCTTTCCGTTAATCAGCCTTCCTGTTCCGCATATCCCTATGTCTGCTGTGCATGACTCCATTTTCTCAATAAGCCGCTCATACATCAGTGGCTCCACAAGATCATCCTGATCGCAAAAACACAGGTACGCTCCGGATGCCTCCGCCAATCCCCGGTTTCTTGCTGACACAATACCGCTATTTTCCTGGTAAATATACCTGACCCGTTTTTCTGTTTCCATCAATCGGGCACAAATCTCAGCACTGCCGTCCAAAGAACCGTCGTCAATCAACAGCAGTTCAATCTCCTTGTACGAAGCGTTCAAAATACTGCCAACTGCTGCCTCCAAATATTTTTCGCCATTATACACAGGAACGATCACGGACAGAAGCGGTCGATTCACCGGATAACTTTCTCGTAGACCTTCCATCTCTTATTCAACTCCTGCTCTTTATTTACTACCAATGCATAATTTCCTATATCCACCACCAGCTCACACTGCTGCGCCACGCGCGCATCTTGCGTCAGATACCGGTTGTTTATTATATAAAACGCGTCCTCGTCAAACGACAGATCATAAATATGCTTCAATGTAATTTCATTTTCCGGCAGCATAAACTGAATAACGGATGCCTGCTTATAGGACAGATAATCCGGCGCGAAATAAACCGGAAAATCCGTGCCCAAAGTTTCAATCCACATTGCTACCACGGGCATTGCTCCGCTTTGCTTTTGATTTCTTGCCACAACATAATTATCTACAATGGTATTTGCCAAATGCACCCATGCAAAAATCGGTATCAGAAGCGCCAGCACACACCTTGCCACTGCAAGCTTATGCGATTGAATCAAACTGCCGCCCGCCTTAAACACAATAAAAAACGCAGCCGCAAGCTTTAGCACATACTGTGACAGTATTTTCATTTTTCCATATGGCACTTCATAATTCCATATCACACGCCCAAACATCACGCAGTGTGCCAGTTCAAATTCTGTCCGTTTCAATGAATCTATCGCATACTGGCAGAACCATGCAGCCGCAAGATACATCACCAAACTCACCAAAGCCGTTATCATCCAACGCTTTTCCTTAATTAATATATTCAAACTGTAAAGCAGAAGAATGCCGATTACAAACTCATGGTATCTGCCGTTTACAAGGTCATCATTCTTGAAAAAACCTTCTTTGTAAATAGCACAAACCATAAAGGTCCCAAACCATGCGAGAAATACCCCCGTATACCATATTCTGTCATTGAAGTTTTCCGTTATGCGGGCGCTTCCCGCATAATCCCTGCCCCGCACAGCTGCCGCAAACCGTTTCACACTGTCCGCAAGCATCAGAAAAAAGTTCGCAAACAAATCTCTCATTCCCCAGCAAATCACAAGCCCTGTCGATGCCGCCAAATAAAACCATTTACCAACCATGCTTGTCCCGAGCCTTACCAAGCCCTTCTTGGAAAAAATTCCTTTAATTTTCCCCCATTGACCGGCAAAATCATTCATGGCAATTTTATCGGGAACGGCAGACTGCGCCGCACTCAATTCCTCCCAGCGCATTACAAGATACACTCCCGCAATAGCCAGTCCAACTGCAATAATACAAAGAACCAGTCTGACTTTTCCTTTATCCAATAGATATAAAAGAATAAATAACACCAGTCCTGCTACCAAAAACAATGCTGACTTTTTCGTGAGAGCATACTGCAGACTGTCTGCCAGTCCACCCGGCTCATTTCCCATATAACACACATTCTGCAATGTCCCTTTTACCATTGAATGCAAAAGGCTGCATCCGAATAGTGCAATTCCAAAAGCAGCAGCCTGCTTTAGCGTATTTCTTTTCACCAGCCTGAGATAGAGCACCACAACAACAGAAGTGGTAAGAATTGCCACGGAACGCTGATGTACCGTGAAAATATAAAATGCCGCCACTGCATATCCGATATGATTTCCTATCTTCGGATTATCAATCACCCGCATCATCAAATAAAGAAAAATCCAAAATACCACGTTTAACGTACACTCCGTAAACGTGATATGCGCATAAAAAAGATTGGAGCTAAATACCATTACCGCGAAGCATGCAACACTTCTCACAATCCAATTCATGTTTTTCATATACCGCTTGCAAAGCTGTATCCCGATAAAAAAACCAACCACAAGAAACGATACATTGACAGCCTGCGCCAGCTGATACGTCTGTGCCCAGTCTAATTCACGCCATGCTGAAAACAATCTGATTGGCGCAAGCACAAGACTATAGCCATAGGAATAATAAGCAATATTGCTTGTAATAGACGACCAGTTACTGCCTGTAAAAAAAGCGCTGTTCGACCAATATCCAAACTCATCATCCAACAATATCGGCATTGTGCTTTCCTCTATTCTGTACGTTCCCACAAGAAACAGAAAAACAGCCAACAGGCATTGAAACAAGACTTCCCTATTCTTTATAATGAAGTTTTTTAATATTGCAGGCGTTATTTTATATTGTTTCCTAAATTTCAAATGCTTCAATTTGTCGTTCATCAACTTTCTCTTATTACAAATTTGCTTCCGCACAGTTTAATGCCGCCTCAATCACATCATCCATGTCGTAATACTGATACTGACCAAGCCGTCCGCCAAAGATAACATCCGTTTCTTTATTGGCAAGTTCCTTATATTTCTCATAAAGGCTGTTGTTCCTGTCATCGTTCATCGGATAATACGGTTCTTCCCCGCGCACCCACTTCTGCGGATACTCCCTTGTCACAACTGTTTTGGACTGCATGCCAAACTCAAAATGCTTATGCTCAATAATACGTGTATACGGTGTTTCATAATCCGTATAATTCACTACTGCATTTCCCTGATAATTTGCTTCGTCTAAAGTTTCCGTCTCAAATTTCAGTCCTCTGTATTCCAACGCGCCAAGGCTGTAATCAAAATACTCGTCAATCATTCCTGTAAATACAAGCTTTTTTGCTTCTGCTTTGAGCGCTTCCCTGTTTTCAAAAAAATCCACGCCAAGCCGGACGTCAACCCCGTCCAGCATCTTTTCAATCATTCCTGTATATCCGCCAATCGGAATCCCCTGATACGTATCATTAAAATAATTGTTATCATACGTAAAACGCACAGGCAGACGCTTAATGATAAACGCCGGCAGCTCTGTCGCCTTTCTGCCCCACTGTTTTTCCGTATAGCCCTTTACAAGCTTCTCATAAATATCTTTTCCGACAAGCGAAATCGCCTGCTCCTCAAGGTTTTTCGGATTGTCAATCTTCGACGCCTTTACCTGTTCGTCAATCTTTTGCCTTGCCTCCTCAGGCGTTACCACGCCCCACATTTTATTGAACGTGTACATATTAAACGGCATACTGTAAATCTCACCGTGAAAGTTTGCAACAGGGCTGTTCGTATACCGGTTAAATTCCGCAAACTGCTGCACATACTCCCAAATCTCCTTATTGCTCGTATGAAAAATATGCGCACCATATTTATGCACTGCAATCCCTTCAACATCCTCTGTGTAAACATTTCCGCCGATATGCGTCCGCTTGTCTATCACCAAACACTTCTTTCCTTTTTTCTCTGCCTCATGTGCAAATACCGCGCCAAACAGTCCGGCTCCCACTATCAGATAATCGTACATATGTTTCTCCTTAATCCTTGATATTTCAATCTACTGCCCTTTAGTATACCAAGAAAACCCAAATATTACAATTAATATTTAATTTTGCTTGATAAGATTGTAAAGAAAGCTTTATACTATAAATACATGACTGTCAACGTACTTTCAAGTCATTCGGAAAGAGAGGTTTTTTATGAATATTGTTTTGTTATCCGGCGGTTCAGGACAGCGCCTGTGGCCGTTATCCAACGACATCCGCTCCAAACAGTTTATCAAGATATTTCACACCCAGGACGGCGAATTAGAATCGATGGTACAGCGCGTCTACCGTCAAATTAAGACAGTGGACAAGGATGCAACCGTGACCATTGCCACCTCCAAATCGCAGGTTTCCTCAATTCATAACCAATTAGGCGAAAACGTGGGCATCAGTATCGAACCCTGCCGCCGGGACACTTTCCCCGCAATTGCGCTTGCGGCGGCATACTTAAAAGACGTTCAGGGCGTGGACGAAAATGAATCCGTTGTTGTCTGCCCCGTTGACCCTTATGTAGAAAGCGACTATTTCGAAGCGGTTCAGAAGCTTGGAGACCGCGCCAAAACCAGCGAAGCAAACCTCGTTTTAATGGGCATCGAACCGACCTATCCCAGCGAAAAATATGGTTACATTATTCCCGAGAGCAGCGATAACGTCAGCAAGGTTTCCATGTTTAAGGAAAAACCAACGCAGGAAACCGCGGCACAATACATTGCAGACGGCGCGCTTTGGAACGGCGGCGTATTTGCATTCCGTTTAGGCTACGTTTTACAGCGCGCCCATGAACTGATTGATTTTACGGACTACAGCGACTTATATGCAAAATATGGCACCCTGACAAAAATCAGCTTTGACTACGCTGTTGTAGAACATGAGGATCTGATTGAAGTTATGCGTTTTTCCGGCATGTGGAAGGACCTTGGCACATGGAATACGCTGACAGAGGCGATGGACAGTAACAGCGTCGGAGAAGCGCTGTTCAATGAAACCTGCGAAAACGTACACGTTGTAAACGAGCTTGACGTACCCATCATCTGCATGGGACTGAAAGATGTCGTCGTATCTGCAAGTCCGGAAGGCATCCTCGTATCCGACAAAGAACAATCCAGCTACATCAAACCGCTGGTCAATACACTCGAGCAAAAAATCATGTTTGCGGACAAGTCATGGGGAAGCTTCCGCGTATTGGATATGGAGGATGAAAGCGTCACAATCAAGGTCACACTTCATGCAGGGCATAAAATGAACTACCACAGCCACGACTACAGGGACGAGGTTTGGACCGTAATCTCCGGCGAAGGGCGGACAATCGTAGATGGAATGGAGCAAAAAGTAAAGGCGGGCGACGTCGTTACAATGGCGGCAGGATGCCGTCACACTATTATTGCGGATACAAATCTTCAGGTAATCGAAGTACAGCTTGGTAAGGAGATTAGCGTTCATGACAAACACAAATATGAACTCGAAAGCTAAACCGTTTTTATTAAAGCCTGCGGGTATGGACTATCTTTGGGGCGGAACGCGCCTAAACGACGATTTTTCAAAGAATGTTGACTTGGTACCTTTGGCGGAAACATGGGAGTGCTCTACACATCCCGACGGTATCAGCACTGTCGCAAGCGGCGAATTCTGCGGCAGGCTTTTGTCCGATGTGCTCAAAGAACATCCCGAATTTTTGGGAACACATCCCGAAACAAAAGGCGAGCTGCCTATTCTAATTAAATTTATTGATGCGAAAAACGATTTATCGGTTCAAGTGCATCCCGATGACACTTATGCATTTGAGAAGGAAAACGGTCAGAAGGGCAAAACGGAAATGTGGTATGTGCTGGACGCCTCCAAGGACGCAAAGCTGATTTACGGCTTTGTCCGCGACATTCATCCAAATGTATTGAGGAGAAGCCTGCAAAAGGGCGATGTGGAAAAATATCTGCAAAAAGTCCCTATTCACAAAGATGATGTCTTCTTTATCGAGCCGGGAACCGTACATGCCATCGGCGCAGGTACACTTGTTGCCGAAATTCAGGAAAGCTCCAATCTTACCTACCGCATGTATGATTATAACCGCACGGACAAAAACGGAAAGCCGCGCGAACTGCATATTGACAAAGCGATGGATGTCGTAAATACAAAGGGAAGCGCGGCGCCGAAACAGCAAATCCGCGTTTTAAAATACGTCCCCGGAAGCGCGTCCGAATTGCTCTGCCGCTGCAAATACTTTCAGGCGGAACGTATGCTGATTAACACGGAACGCTGCCGTGAACTGGTGTGTTTTCAAACTGAAAGCACCTCCTTTGAAGTGCTTTTATGTACAAACGGCTGCGGTGTTTTACTTGAAGAAAACGGCGAAGCGCTGCATTTTTTCCGCGGGGACTGTATTTTTGTGCCTGCGGATTCCCAAGTAATCCGAATTCATGGAAAAGCGCAATTTTTAAAGGTGCGGTGCTGACAAAATTATTCTTTGTCAGCATCGCACCTTAACTGTTCAGACCAAAGCCCGTCTTCTTCAAATCCATACTTTTTGTAGCTTTCATATGCCGGCACATTATGAACATCCACCCATAAATAACACATTTCTACGCCCTCCTTCGCCATTCCATCCAAGGCATAGTTCATCAGGGCGCTTCCCAGCCCCTGCCGTCTGCACCGGGGTGCAACCGCCAAATGCTGTAAAACACACGATTTGGAAGCTGCATTCATATAAACCGCTCCCACCACGCTGTCATACTGCCTGACAACAAAGACATGTCCCGACTCAACAATCCGCTTCATATCACCGGCGCTTGGTAAAGGGGTACTGTACCGGTCCAAATTCATATTCCACAAATCCGAAACAGCATTGATGTCGTCCTGCCGCGCACACGAGAAGAAACACTTGTTATCTAATTCAAAACGGACAGCTTTATAAATCTTTTTATCAATGCCATATTTCATCCTGACATAAGATTTGTATGCCTGGAATCCAACCGCCTGCCAGCGCTTTCCCTCCGATTTGATTTCGTCAAAGTTTTGTCCCTTTCTTGCCACCAAATCCAAAATCATTACTTTGCCTGTTTTCCTTATTTCAGGCGTTTGACCCTCACGCACAAAATAATATATATGAGAAAAATCCTGCTCCTCCACGGAAAAAATCAGTGTTTCCCCATTTTGCTGATATTGAACTTCCTTTTGTTCAATCAGGCTTTTCAGCTCTTTTGGCAGAAAGAAAAAATTTGTTGCAGTCTTTCCATTCGCTTTTTTAAAATCTTTTATTAATAAATTACACTGTTCAAAAGAACCAATTATACTCATTGCCACACCATCTAAAACTGCTGATATATAAAGGACGCACTGTCATACCCTGAGCCATACATGCCAAAAATGATAACGGCAAAGATTGCTGCATAATATATCAGCCACCGAAATACAATTCCCTGCCCCGCTATTGCTTGACGGATTTTAATGCCCTTTTCATGTGCCGTATCAACTCCTAACATAATCAAAAGCATAATACACAGTACAACCCAGTCAGCCGTATCCAGCCCCAAATTAATCAAAGTTCTGTCCACTAGAAAAGCAATATTGGAAAAGCCTTTCAATGTAGATGCAATCATAAGAAATGCCGCCAGCAGATTATCTGCCCTTGAAAAAAATCTCCCGACCGAGCAAAGAACAATCGTTCTAAACGTTTGAAACGCTTTCCACGAGTACCGTTCTTCCTGTATTCCCAGCTTCTTTTTCGTATTGCTATAGAACTCTTCCAGCAAAATACCTGACATAATAAAGATACCGTTCCATATACCATACGCAATATATTTCCATTCCGGACCGTGCCAAAATCCTACCAAGAAATATACAATAAACATTGCGATAAAAGAGGGAATCTTTTTTCCGATATTATTCCCGAAAATCTTTCTGGTCTTTTTCCCGATACTTCCCGATATTTTTGACAGAGAAAGCGGATAAAATACATAATCTTTCATCCATGCGCCCAACGTAATATGCCATCTGCGCCAAAATTCCTCAATTGATTTGGCAAAATACGGCTGCTTAAAATTGAGCTGCAATTCAATGCCCAAAATCTGTGATAAGCCGCGCACAAGATCCATTCCGCCTGAAAAATCCGCATAGACCTGAAGACCATATCCAAATGCCGCCAACAATACCACTAATCCGCTGTAATTGCCGTAATTATTAAATATCATATTTACAGGAACCGCCAGTCTGTCCGCAATTACCAGCTTTTTGATCAGCCCCCACAACGCAAGCTGCAATCCAAATGTGCATCTTTGGTAGTCAAAATCATGCCCCTCATATAACTGTTTTGCCAAATGGTCATGCCGCGCAATCGGTCCCTGAACGATTTGCGGAAAATACGACATAAAAAGCATAAATTGGAAAAAATTACGGTCCGCCCGGTATTTTCCCCGATACACATCCGTCATATAGGCAATCGCCTGAAGCGTATAAAAAGAAAGCCCTATCGGGACTAACAGACCAAGCGTCGGTACACCTGCCGGAATTTTGAACCATCCAAGCAATTCATTTATATTATCAGAAAAGAAATTAAAATACTTCAGAAAAAGAAGTATTGATAAGTCCAGCAAAATGCCAAGAATCAAAATTCGTGTATTTATTTTTTTACAATTATTTTTATATGCTTTTCGTTCCCCGGACTGCAGTTCACCGTGTTCTTTAAGATATGCGGCGCTTTTTTGATTACGGGCATCAATTATTTTACCGACGGCGAATGTAACAATCGTCATAAACAGCAAAACGACCGTCAATGATTTGCTGCTCATCCAATAAAAGAAATAGCTGCCAAAAAGCAGCACAATCCATCTGTACTCTCTTTTTACACAAAAATACAGAATTGAAATGCCGATAAAAAAGACGCCAAACACCGCCGAAACAAAAGTCATTGGCTCCCCCCTACTCCTGCTGCAGCTTTGTAATCAGCTCTACCATAGCATCGGGCGTGTTAAAATTTTCCGGAAGAAGCTCGTCCACGGAAATATCTACATCAAACGCCTCATTTAATTCCCCCACAATGGATATAATATCAAAAGAATCCAGCATTTCATCATCAATCAGCTTTTGGGTCAGATGATTAAAATCAATATCCGCCCTTATGTCCTCTAATATTTTAATTACTTTCTCTCTCATTATGACATACATCCTTTCCTTAATTTTCCCTTAAAGTATCTTTTAATTTTGTTCTGTCTATTTTATTGTTTTTATTTAACGGAAGTTTTTCGTACCTTACAAATTTATTTGGCCACATATATTTGGGCAATATCGGCTGAAGATGTGACACAATTTCCTTTTTGCACTCCTCTTTTGCCTGATAAAACAACACGATTTTCTCGTCATCCTCATCATAAATGCATACTGCCGATTCTATAAAATCCATGGCATTTACGGCAACTTCTATTTCCCCCAACTCAATCCGGTGTCCCATATGCTTTATTTGAAAGTCCCGTCTTGACAGGAAAATCAATTCATTACGTTCATTATATCTTACTAAATCTCCCGTACAATATATCAGCTCCGGATAATGATTATTAAGAGGATTTTGTATAAATACTTCCGCAGTCTTCTCAGGATAGTTGTAATATCCCAGTGCCAATGAACTGCCTCTCACGCATAATTCCCCAATCTCGCCTTTTGGCACTTCTCGTTTGCGCGCATCATCCAATAAAATAACATCCGTGTTTTTAAATGCGGTTCCAATCGGAAGACTCTCTTCATTTGCAAACTCACGGTCAACAATATAATAAGTACAGTTACATGTAATTTCCGTGGGACCATATAAATTAACATACTGTACATCTTTCAAATAAGCTCTCCAATAATTGAGAACCTTATTGGGCATTACCTCGCCCGAAAACATAACCTGTTTTAAATATCTTGGAAGAATTTTATCAAACGTCTTCAGATTTGCAACAATTACCAGCGCAGAAGTCGCCCAAATAGCAGTATTAATCTTATTTTCATTCAAATACTCAATCAGCTTAAGCGGCATGGAAAACAGTCTGCGCGGAATAATATACCTGACTCTTATACACGTCTCCGAGCCAACGAGACTCCTGAGCATCGGGTATGGCGTGTTGTGGTTGAAAAAAAAAG
>CAMWNY010000050.1 GCA_947175775.1 uncultured Lachnospiraceae bacterium
TAATATAAGTTGCAATCAGCGCAGACAGCAGAATGACGATAAACTGTGTCGGGTCGTAAATATGAAGCGCGTCAAGCACCGGACGCACATACCACTTGTCCATCGTCGCATTCACGTCCACAATCGCCGCAACCACAGGCAGAAGCGCTGATACGCCGAGCGTTTCCAGCACACCGCCGATAAAAATCAGTATTCCCAAAAATACCAGCCTGCGCTTTTGTTTATTGTCAAAAATATAGCCGAGCTTTTTTATATTATTCATTTATTTTCCTTTCTTTGCAAATTTGTGCCTCCGCACAAATTTGCCAGTTGAAAAATCAAGGATTTTTCAGCTTCTCCTCATAGTTGTAATTGAGATAAAATTGCTTCTCTTGTTCCAACAGCTCCTCATAATTATCCAAAGTCACAAGCCCCTCGCCCTTTGCAAGCCACTCCAAAATCTGCGAGTTGATGTGCGCGCCGTAATGCTCCCTGTCCCTGTAGTTATCAAAATCCGTAATCACATCATATTTGTCATTAAAGTTATAGAGCTTCACATTCGGACATTGCAGCAGCAGTTCTGTCGCAATGCGCTCCGCCTCAAACTGCTGGAGCATCAGCCCTTCCTGATTCATAAAATCCCACCAGCAAATGCTGTACGGTGTATAAAACAGATAAAATGTCGTATCCGGATACTTGTTTACAAGCTCCACAAAATTCTGCCGGATATTATCCTCAACCATTTTCTGTTCTTCCGCACTCAGCCCCGGCCGCATTTGGGCACGCTCCTCCCAGCGGTTATAGCCTGCCATGACATGCTCATAGCCAAGCTCCTTATCCCACGCGGAGTATTCGTCAAGCGTCGTACGCTCATGCCCCAAAAGCGTCATTGCCAAATTGGGGATAATGCCCTCGTACCAAACCGTTTTGTTAAATACATAACATACATCATTAAACGGGTTATCGTCATACAGATACTCCGGATAACCGCTGTATATATCATAATCCTTGTCGCGCATGATTGCGTTAAAATCAACAGACCATATCACGGTCTTTAATTCATCCCTTCTTCCAAGCGCCCTGTCAAGATTTTGCGACAGCTCCTTAAAGCCTGCCCCCGAAAAGGTTTCTTTCACGGACGTTACGCCAAATATTACATCCGCTTCACTCGGCTTAAAATTCTGTGCCATCGAAGTTCCCGTGATGATCGTATTAAAATCAAAGTGCCTTGATATACCGTCATTTGTATAACGTTCATCATAAAGACGGTAGGAAACAAACGAAAACGGCTTGTGAAAGTGAAAATACGGGTCGATAATCCACGCCGTTGCAGCCATAATCACTATCATTATCAGGATTGTCGTCAAACATCCAGTCACCCACTTACGCACTCCGTTCCCTCCTTCCATCCTTTAAAAATTAAAATACAAAAACTCACTCACATCCGAAAGCGAAAGAACACTCCAAAACAGCAGCCCAATCGTCACAATAAAACGGCGCCTGCCATAATGTCCGTCTTCCACCTTTTCCTGCGTATTTTTCAGGAAAAAACATGCAAAAATCAATACCAGCATAAACACTATGAGAGGAAGCAGCGGATAGCGGTCAATGATTCCTCCCAGCCCCAAACGATACAAGATACGCGTCTCCAACAGATTGTTAAAGGTTTCATAAATAGGCGTATATACCTTACCGCCCCCAAATTCCCTGAAATGCTTCCGCATTCTTTTCGCCTGCATAATTGACGGCGCGCGAAACAACGCCCACGCATACGTTGCAAGAAGAAAAATCCCAATCCGTCGGATTATTTTCGGAATCCACTCCAAGAAACGCCCCACAAGCTTGTCAACCACATTCGCCGCACCGTTCCAAAAACCCCAAAGCACAAATGTCCAGTTTGCACCATGCCAAAAGCCGCTCACCAAAAAGACAATCAGAATATTGATATATGTCCGCAGCTTCCCCTTCCTGCTGCCGCCAAGCGGAATATAGACATATTTTGTAAAAAAACGCGTGAGCGTCATATGCCAGCGGTCCCAAAAATCCGTTACGGAAACCGCTTTATACGGCGAATTAAAGTTTATCGGCAGTCTTACATTAAACATATATCCGATGCCATACGCCATATCACAATATCCGCTGAAATCAAAATAAATCTGTAAAGAATAGCAGATTGTTATAATAATAACGGTTATTGTATATATATGATGAATACCCGTATATCCAATCGTCACAATCTTCGAAAGCGTATCCGCAATCAATACCTTTTTCGCAAGCCCCAATGAAAACGCATACAGCCCTTTGGCTAAATTCTCGTAGTTGATTTTATGGTTTCGTTCATCCCGAAGCTGTGGAATCAACTCATCATGATACACAATCGGTCCCGCAATCAGCTGCGGAAAAAATGTGACATACGATGCATATTCCAAAAAGCCGTATTTCTCACATTCCCCGCGATAGGAATCAATCACATAGGAAAGCTGCTGAAATGTATAAAAACTAATGCCAAGCGGCAGCATCAACCGCAAAAACGCATAATCTGTCTGAAGCCAATTATTGACGTTTTCAATAAAAAAGTCATAGTACTTATAATAAAATAAAATACCCAAATTCACGCCAAGTCCTGCCGCAAGCAGCAGTCTGCGCTGCACTCCCCTTTTCGCGCGGCTCATCAGTTCGACCACGCCGAAATTCAGGATAACACTTGCAATCAGAATAAACAGGTACTCTATGCTGTTGTAGCCGTAAAACAGCATGGACATCAAAAGCAGCCAGCCAAGCGCCATTTTCGGCTTTTTCCAGTGGTGAAACGCATAATATCCCAAAACCACTAACGGAAAAAATAAAAACACAAAAATATAGGAATTAAAAAGCATTTTAACCTCTTATCGGTATCACAAATTTTTCATAAAGTCTCACTACAAATGCATACAGTGAGGGGCTCATCAAAAACATGCGCATCCGCACCCTGTCCCCCTTTGGCACACTGCCGCTGCAATATACGCGCCTGATTTCTTTCCTGTCACTTCTGATCTCGCCCACAATCCGCCACGCATATTCCTTTGCCGTACGGTCGCCCGCCCGCTGCGCATTCCGAAAATCAATATAGTAAAAAAGCAGCCGTCTCCAAAAATGATACGCCGCAAAATCCCCCAGCCTGTTTGAGACAAGAGTCCGAATAAGCGCAATATGCTCCCGCCAAAACGGCAGCTCGTCGCGAAACATGCGCTCTCCTCTTGACACATTCATAATGCTGCCCTCCCGGTCAAGCACATAATGATAAAGGCATTCGTCAAGATAAACCGCCCTCTCAAGCCTGCAAAACGCTCTTGTGGTATATACAATGTCTTCCGAGTTGCGCCCTTTGGGAAATTCCGTGTTTTCTACCAGGCTGCGGCGAAACAGCTTACTCCAAACCGAATTATATATCACATACTGCGCATGTCCTCCAATATAAATACGAAGCAGCTCCTCCTTTGTAAGCGGCACACACGCCCCGCTTCCGCCGTCCAAAGTCCGGTCCGCATATTCACTGAAATAGCGGCAGATGCAGACCTGCGCATCGTTCTCCACACACGCCCGGTACATCTTCTCATACATGTCCGGTTCAATCCAGTCGTCGCTGTCAACATACCCGATATATGCACCCGACGCCGCTAAAAGCCCTGCATTGCGCGCGTCGGAAAGCCCCCCGTTCTCCTTGTGGACCACCTTAATCCGCCCGTCCTGTTTGGCAAATGCATCACACATTTTGGGCGACGCGTCCGTCGAACCGTCATCCACCAAAATAATCTCAAGGTTTTTATAGGTTTGACACAAGACAGACCGGACACAGCGTTCCAAATACTGCTCCATATTATAAACAGGCACAATAATTGAAATGACCTCATTCTCCATAAACAATCTCTCCCGCCGCGTCCAAAAGCACCCAGTCCTCCCAGTTTGCATGAACCTCCTTGGGTGATGTTGTCTCATAGTTGTCATGATGCAGCGGACGTATCATTATTTTATCGGGATACGGATTCAGCCTTGCGCCCCAAATGCTGAATGTGCTGTTTGCACAAATATTGTGCTTGCAGCGGCTCATCAGCTCCATGTCGTACAGACTGTCCTTCCCCGTATTCCAATCCACAATCCGAAAATCCGGTCCGCTAAAATGTGCTTTGGCATACTCCACATCATCCGAAAAAATATAAAATACAGGCTTCTCCACACGTTCACGAATATAGTCAAACGCTCCCTGATAGTATGCTTGCGTACAAATTCCCATATACCGCGCTCCATCCGCCACCGTCAGATAATCTTTTCGGCGGATATGCACACTCACTGCATTTTCGTGCTCCATGCGCAAAAGCGTCTCTATATTGGCAGGATTACCGCTCTTTGGAAAGCGTATCTTCTGCTGCAAAAGCCCCGTAATATCCTTATAGTATCTCTCACATCCCCAAAAGCCATACAGATAGACATCGTCCATCTCAAAGATTTCCGGCATGTAGTCAGCAGTCTCGGCAACCGTTCTGTCCTTCCTTCCCGTAAGCTTTCTGCGCACACGGTCCGAAAATTTCATGCTGTTGTCCAAAAACAATGTGCGCTCCTGCCTTGTACATACCGTATATTCCAAACCTTCAAGACGTTCTAATTCCAGCTCACGCCACTCACGGTCCTCGCCCTTGGCATCTGTATATGCATAAAGGTCCAGTTTCACTTCCTTTCCGAGCTGCTTTAACTTCTCGGAAAGTGCATACTGATAAAGCTGATTCCCCAGTCCGCCCATCACATGAATAATAATCATTGCGTTACTTCCTCGTTTTTTACCGCACGGTAGAGCTTTGCCGTCGTGTCCACCACCGGCTCCACCGTATATCCCAAATGCTCAAACGCCTTACAAAATGCATTCCACTGCCCCGTCACAAGATAAACCTCTTCGGGAAGCTGATTGTCATATATTTTTTGTATATATTCCCGGAATGGTTCCGAACGGTTATTCGAATACGTTTCAACCTCATCATTATAATGAATATTTTCCCACTGCGTTTCATCGTAGCGCGCATCATGCGTGAAATAATACACAAACGCATACCGCTGATGAAAATCAAGAATGGTCGGTGTGTCATACCCTTCCAAATCATACCATTCCCGGACAACCGTCCGCAAGTCCATTTTCCACCAGTGATTACTGATACGGTAGTCCCCGTACAGACAGTACAGCAAACCGCCAAGCACAAGACAGACACCCACAAAACCGGACAGCCTGGAAACCGCTTTTTTCCTGCTTTTCCCTAATATCCTCACAAATTCATATAAAGACACCAAAATCCATACCAGCCACAACGGAAAGATAAACATATTGTAACGGTTCCCATACCAGCCATACGCATACAGATTCAACTTCGTAACAACATAATACAGCATAAAAACCGCTGCATTGCACCAAAAGAATACCTTGATAAAAAAGAAGTCCGTCTTCACTGCCGTATACACCAGCGTGGCAATCAATACAATCAAAAGAAGATTCAGCAACAGCCCCAGCCGCTGTGTATCCCTGTCAATGTCAATCAGACACCACTTAAAAACACTCGCCAAACTAAAGCAAAAATCCCCGAAAAGGTTTCCGTTCTCAATGATAATCTCACGCTCCGAAAACAGCGTAGATACCTGATTGGTCGACTGCGGAAGCATGAAAAACCAAATCAGCGGCACGCCTCCTGCAATCCCTGCCGCGGCAAAGGCGCCAAGACCAATGCGAAAGCTCTTAAAATCCTTTCGCATCAGTGCAATCACAAGCACGCTGACTGCCATCGGCACAACCGCAAACACCGCACCGTAATGTGTATACACTGCAACCGCACACAACAGCGTAAAAATGATAATCCGTTTGACGCTTAGCTCCTCGCAAATCAAAATCAATGCATACACCAGCCAAAGCAAAACCATCACAAGCATCGCGTATTCCGACGCTTCTTTGATATAGTACATCCAAATATAAATGCTCGAAGAAATCACAACACAAAAAGCCGCCATATAGCGGTCACACAGCCTCTTTATAACGCAATACAGTCCAATGGCAGCGCCAAAGCCAAACACCACGCTTGAAAACCGGTACCACCACTCGCCTTCGCTGACCCGAAGCCACAGACACATTACCCAGTTGTACAGCGGCGGCTGCTGTTGGATATACGCCATCCGCTCATACATCGATGTAAGCTTCGTCACACCCTCAATCGGTCCCCTGACAGGAAGGGAACAGTAAAATTCCATCGCCTCATCCTGCCAAATCGGTGTCTGCGTCAGCTTGTACAATGCCATGATCCAATAATAAACAAATGCCGCGCCTGCCGTGAACCACTCCGGCAGCCGCTTTCCAAACCGTACAATTCGTTCTCTCACCGTTTTTTCTCCACTACGCCATTTTATGGACTTTGCAGTAAATGCAAAGTCCCAGGCTGAGCTGTTACCCATTTTATACCATTTTTCCCAAATTGTACAGTTCCTATACTGCACATATTTCGTTAAATTTTTGTGAACCCAAACGTATATACGTCAAAAAAGGCACTATGCAAAAGACGCATGGCACCTTTCTTTTTTATCGTTTTCCATAACAATGGGGTTATGCATTTTCTTGGATGATTTGAATAAAGAGTTTATACGCCGCCTCAAGCGCATTCTTCTCCTCCTCCACTTTGGCATCATCTACCTCAGACGCATCTTTCCCCCTCAGAAGCTCCGTCACTGCGGACGCACGGTCAAAAATCGGATTCAACCCCAAGTTCGCACTCACGCCCTTGAGCGTATGCGCCGCCTTAAACGCCTCCTCATAATTTTTCTCATCCAAATACTGCTTTAATTTTGCATAATTCTGGTCATCCTTAAACTTTAAAATAAATTTTAAGAATAAAGCGTCATTGTTCATAAAGCGGTGCAGCGTACCTTCCACATCTGCTCCGTTTTCCTTTAATTTTTGTTTTAAAAGCTCGCTCATTATTTTTTCCTTTCTATATACACAACTATGATAACCGTTTCCGTATATAATCTATTATATCGAATGCGCCTTGGTATTGCAAGCGTACGGAACAATTGTCAAAATATTATCAATCATTGTTTTGAAGCGGAAAACGCAAAATATCCCTTCCCGGAGCCATCGTACAACAGGCTGTAACATAGCGGCGCCCTGTCAAACTCTTTGAGCAGCAGCTCATAACTAAGCATATTTTCTTTTTCAAGCCTGTATGCCCCTAAATGCTCAAAATTCCGGTGAATGCGCCTTACCATTATTTGTGCAAGCTGGCTGACTGCGTAAAGCACCGTTTTATCCACCCTAGGAAGCTTTTTCCCGAGCATCTCGCCAAACGTCCGAAGCACCATCCGTTCCTCAAACGCCATATAAACCTGCACACGCGCGTTCGCCTCATCGCGGTATGTCAGACGAATAAAAACCGCTTTTCCAAAATCTTCTCCATTGTAGTGCTCACTGACAAGGCGCGGCGTAATCCCCAGCATCTCCTTCACGACACAGGCAATCGCCTCCTCCAACGCAAACAGCTCCTCCCGCACGGGATTAACATGCCAGCGGGTATCAATCCGCCCCGTAATTGCACGGTCAACCATCATAATATGTCCGGTCAGCCATCCAAGACAGATTCCCAAAAAATGCTGCACCGCTTCCTCCGAATACCCCTGCTCCTCCAGCTCTTCCTCCAAAGCAGGAATCGTCTTATCCCGCAAATCATCATGCAGACGCTTATGTTCCTCATACTTGTCATAGTCGATGGAGCGCATATACCCCTCTTCCTCTGCAAAGTGCTTCACCGTATAGCTCTTAAAATACTTAATCGTCTCCCGACACGCGTGCTCGCGTTTCTGCTCGTCCTCATTGAGCGCAATCATTTTTCCAACAATTGAAAAGAGTCGCCGATGCGCCTTGTCCACAACTTCCACGCCGATATTAAACCGGTCGTTCCACTGCACACTGTTCATCTGTCCTTCTCCCTCCTTTATTTACCATCCAAAGTATGACTGATTAAATCGTGCAGCGCATCAATGTTAATCGGCTTTGGAAAATGCGCAACCATTCCCGCGTCAATTGATTTCTGATAATCCTCCGCAAACGCATTCGCTGAAAGCGCAATAATCGGAATCTGCGCAAGCGCCGGATTTTCCAGTTTACGAATCGCCCTCGTCGCCTCATAGCCGTCCATCTCGGGCATCTGAATATCCATCAAAATCGCCGCAAAGTAATCGTCCTTTGCATTCTCAACCGTTTGCAGTGCAATCCTGCCGTTTGCCGCCGTTTCCACCAAATATCCTTTATCTTTTAAAAGCTCCTCCACAATTTCACAGTTAATCTCGTTGTCCTCCACAACAAGCAGGCGCCTGTTTTGGGAATTCCTATGTTTACGCACAACATCAGCTGACCGGATTTGTGCTTTTTCGCCCGTCTCCTGAAGCTTTAGCAGCAGGCTGACTGTAAATTTACTGCCCTTCCCAAGCTCGCTTTCAACTGCAATATCTCCCTCCATCATCTCAACAAAGTTCTTAACAACCGTCAGTCCCAAACCAATTCCCAGTACACCGCTATGCGTCGTATTGTTCTCCCGCTTAAACGGATCAAATAACTGCTCTTGAAACTTTTCCGAGATACCGATACCATTGTCCTCAACAATAAAACGGTATTTCTTATAACCTTTCATATCAATCTCAGTCTCAATAATCGTCAGCTTAATCGTACCGTCCGGATTCATATACTTTGCGGCATTATCAAGAAGCTGCATTAATATTTCCTTAATACGGATAAAGTCCGCAATCACTGCAAAATGTTCGACACCCGTGCTGTCAATGCAAAAGCGGATGGACTTTTTCTTCATGATTGGAAGCACCGATTTTTTAACCTCTGCAAACAGTTCTCCTAAATCGCACTCGCTCTCTATCAGATTTACCCTGCCCGACTCCATTCGGGTAACCTCAAGCGACTCATTTAAAATCGACAAAAGCTGCTCACTTGAAACACGGATTTTATCTAAGTAAGCATCTATCTTCTCGGGATCAGACTTCCGGTTCTTTAATAGCTCCGTATAACCGATAATAGCATTGAGCGGTGTTCGGATATCATGCGACATATTAACAAGAAACGTATCTCTTGCAATATTTGCCGCCTGTGCCTGCCGCAGGGCGGATTGCAACAATTTTTGGCGTTCCATCTGCTCTGTAATGTCTTTTGCAACAACAAGTGCCACAATATCCCCCGTAATTTTATTTTTCCCAAGCAAAAATACATAATGGCAAAGCCGCTTTCTTCCCAAGGCATCTGTCATCCAAACATCATGCGTCTGCTCAATCTCACCTTGTTCACAGCACTCAATCAGGCGCTTTGCATCAAAAAACTGCCGGTATCCGGTAATACTGTTGAAATCAATACTTGCTTCCTTACTTTTCACATAATCGGAATATGTTTTTATCTGCTCTGCCTCTGATAATCCGTACAGATCATCCTCCTGTACGCCGTCTATATTTAAAAGTGTTTTTGTTATCAGTACATCTTTGGTCAAATTTACCTCAAAAAATAAAAGTGCATCATGTAAAATCGCCTTCCGGTACTGCAGTTCGCGCGCATAGACCTCACCCAACTCATTATTCACTGTCTCAAGATGTTCCATCCGCGTTTTCATACGCTCCGTTGCGTCGTCGATAAATACGTAAAAAATATCACCGTAAAGCTGTGTATGTACAAAGTGCCCATAATCCTCCACCCAACGGACACTTCCGTCTTTTTTCAAAATGCGGTACTCCACATAGTCCAAATCATAACGGCTGTTCACAATCTGATTTGCAATGCTTTTCTCCACCGCATCAAGATCCTCCGGATGAACCATTCCGCGAAATGTATACCCCGTCAGCTCCTTAAATTCCTCCAATGTCTCGCAGCCGAAGATGCGCAGCAGCGCATTGTTGGTAAAGATCAGCTCTTCGTCTCCATCTGCATGATAAATAAAGAAACCGCCCGGCATCCGATCCGATATCCGCTTAACAATGGGTATCGTCTCTTCGTCAAGCTGCAACAGTGTTTCTTCTTTGTTATTCATATAATTCATGCTAGATTGCCTCCTATCTTTTCTTCGTATTTCCGTCAGTCCCCGCCAGTCAGTCTGCAAGGTATTGCAACTGCATAACTGTCAAAAAGCTCAACTGTATATTCCTCCACGGAATGAATAAATGTTTTTGTTTCATCCACTGGCATTACACGAATTCCTCCATATTCCTGAGGCGTTTCCCATACATACTCACCAAACCGTTTTACACGGAAGGTACCATTTGATAAAACCGTTTGTTCCACCGATTGTATATAGTCTTCTGTAGGAAACCGTGTATAAAAAAGCACTTGTGAATGCCGAAGCGGACCTGATATATAAATTTCGCTTCCATAAGCGCCGGTTTCATACTGTGCCCTTGCATACTCCAATGCTTCTTTTGCCCCCGCCAACTGCATTTTTGCGACCGCATCACTATAACCGGTAAAATAGTAACACATAAAGCAGGCAAATCCTGTCATATAAATTCCTGCTATCGCAAATTCCGTTTTTCGGTATCTGATCTTTTTGAGCAGCCATTGAATCCCAACCACAACTAAAATAAACATTGCCGGATTAATCGGATTAATTCTTGTCAAGTTAGTTCCTGTAGTCTGCGTAAATG
>CAMWNY010000051.1 GCA_947175775.1 uncultured Lachnospiraceae bacterium
CTCCCTGCATATTCCCCGTCAGCACACCATAAACAATTCCAATAATCAGCATTCCGCCCCACAAATAATTCATTCTGTCACAATACCTCTTCTCATTCCCATTATTAAAATTTATGTCAAAAACCCCAAAAAAGAACAATCGAGCAGGAACTCCATCATCTGCGTATCTTTCAAAGGGCGCTTTAGGAAAATTTCTTATCATCCACATATCAAATACATAGTGCAGAAACATATTTGCTAACACCGGACTTATCACTCCACTCTGTGGTGTTCCAAACGTTCTTTCAATTATCTGTCCATCTCTTGTTACAAAGGGTGTTTCCAGCCATATTTCAATGTATAGACAAACCCACTTCTCTTTAATGTGTCGTTCCACTACTCTCATCAACAATTCATGATCTATGTTATCAAACAATCCCTTGACATCTAATTCAATAACATAGCCGTATCTCCAACACCGTTTTCTTGTAGAATCGCATCAATGACTGACTTTTTGGGTCTGTATCCATAAGAATCTTCGCTAAATATTGGTTCTACTACAGGTTCTACATACATTCTTGCAACCATTTGTGCAATTCTGTCCGAAATCGTTGGTATTCCGAGCCTTCTTGTACCTCCAGTTTTCTTTGGTATTTCTACCGCCAATACTGGAGAAGGGAAATAGCTCCCTGAACTCATTCGATTCCATATCCTGTATAGATTATTGTTGAGTTTCTTCTCAAAGATTTCAAAATCAACACCATCTATTCCTGCACTGCCTTTGTTGGCTTTTACCCTTTTATAAGCCTCGATGACTACCTTTTTGGGTATCTCGTATTGTTTGCTCTCGCTCATCCAATCCTCCTAGTCTCCTAGTTGTTTTCAGTATCAAGCAGAATGATGTTACCCCTTTGCTCCATTGCCATTACAGCAATTTCATCACTACTACGGGCAGCTCCGCCCCTGTAGAGTACCTTTCTACTTTCGACCTCATCGTTCTGTGACTTGTATCTTTTCGATTTTCATTGCCCTACAGGTTCCCATGTTTCACACAGAAGCCTGATACATACATTGTTATGGTACTTATATATTTATAGCAGGAATGCTTACTTATATATGTGGTACTCTCTGTTAGTCTGTCTTATGCATATAGTTATCTGAGGATATATGTGTTGATAGTGCTCATATACAGTTTTTAAGTAGCTATTGTATCTGAAGATGATTGATGTTAACAAGTTATGCTGTCTGCTACAATGCCAGATTTAATCAATTTGATGATATTATCCTGAATAAAAGTATATAAAATCCACAATTTACCGGGGCTGGCTATCTGCTATTTTAATAAGGCATGGTTCATTTCATACCGGGACTTATCGGTATCTGTAAGCGTCAGTTTATGCTGGAAACGCACCGAATCCCATAGACCCGTTTCCCGTAGGCAGATAATGGCATGATTTCGTTCTGCAGAGGATCCATACAAAGATATTCGCCGTCCTGTGCGCCGACGATCAGCACATAGTGGAAACTGCCGAGGGTGTGGATCCGTACCCGGACGATCGGATAGCGTCCTTGGGAAAGGCAGGCGTCTATGATAGTTGATGAGGTTTCCGTATAAACGTCTACCCGGTAATCGCCCAGTTCGGACAGACGGTTCCATAGAAGGTTTCCCTCCGCATCATATACATGTCCGGAAGAGAACGTCCTGTTCAGCGTGCCGGGAGTTTCCGTCAGACCGCGTTCCATGGAAAGAGCGCTTGCAATACAACTGACCAAACAGCCAGAGGAGCGCATCGTATAATCGGAACTGCCCAATTTATCATCGCTCCATTGTATATCGTCCTGCCTGTAGCAGATCGTTTCAGCGGCAGACAGGATGTTTTTGTCCTGCGGTGCTTGGACCTGCACACCGTTTCTCAGTCGGAGAAACAGAAAAAAGGTTCCTATAAACAGCAGACAGAGCGGGATTATCATGCCTGTCAAGAACGGATGGCCTGCCTGATGATTTTTACGTTTCCTGTTGTAATTGATTGACATTTCGCTAATTCCTTCTTATTTGAGATTTATGTTAACTATTTTACATGATAAAGACGCATTTGTACAGTTCCCGAGATCTGTTTCGGTTAAGATTTGTTGGTACTTCCAATTCCGCTTCCTTCTCATGCCAGCCCACGCCCACAGTATATGTAAAGATGTATAGGTCTGCGTCCCACCATCCTCATAACCCTTTTTTACCGGAATCAGCAGCGGAACCACTGCTATTACTGCAAAGACAATAATGAGTTTCTTTTTCCCGCCATATCTCCTGAAAGTTTAATTTGTGGAGCCCTCTGCACCCTTCAGATTTCACCTCACGATGAACACCCTTGCTGTTCAGCTATATACTTCCTTGTTACCTAGGCGTATTCGGGACTTTCACCCGTTAGAGCGCGCCCATGGCGCGCAAACTAAAAAAACGCAAGCTCAACAGCTTGCGTTCAAAGAATTTGCATCTGCAAATTCTTTCTGAAATGATTTACACTGTCGCTAATTTCCTATAAAAAAACAGCGTGTGTCCTCACACACGCCTCAAAATAGCCAACAACCTTTTTCCCAAAATTAAATATCCGCCCCCTGTTCACTCAGATATTCAATCACATCCCCAACCGTCTTTACACGCTTCTCAAGCTCCTCATATTGCATCTCGATGCCGTACTCATCCTCAAGCGCCATCACAAGCTCTACCAAATCAATCGAATCTGCACCCAAATCATCCTTGAGTGACATGTCCTCACTAAGCTCCATACCGGACAAATGTAACTGTTCCTCAATAATTTCAAACACTCTTTCCATACCTTTTACTCTACCCCTCCGTTTTTATTATCTGTACTGATTTTATAACGGCTGTTTTTTAACTCACAACCGCTGAGCATTTTTTAATATATTGACAATGAGAAGTATATTATCACCGATTATATTTGTCAACTTATTTCACAATAAATTTTTATTTAAAATTATTATTTCTTTTTTACAAGGTATTGATAAACCGCACTCTTGGAAATTCCCCTGTCCTTCGCAACCCGCTTCATTGCCTCTTTCTGCGCAATTCCCTGCGACTCATAAATCTCCATATGCTCCTCAATTGAAATATTCTGCCACTCCTCTTCCTGCTCCTGCTTAAATTCCGCAAAACTCTTGCCCTCAATCACAAGCACATACTCCCCCTTCGGCTCTTTGTCCTCAAAAAGAGCGCACGCATCGGAAAGCGTCGTCGGCACAACCTCCTCAAACTTCTTCGTTAGTTCACGGCAAAGCGTCAGCTTCCGATTCCCCAAAGCCTCAAAAAGCACACCCAGCGTCTGCTTCAAATGATGGGGCGCCTCATATAAAATCATCGTCCGCGACTCCTTTTTCAAGTCCTCAAGCACATTCCGCCTTTCCTTCTTGTCCGCAGGCAAAAACCCCTCAAAACAGAACCGTCTCGTGTTCAGCCCTGAAAGCGTCAGCGCCGTAATGCACGCAGCAGCGCCCGGAAGCGAAGTCACGACAATCCCCGCCTCATGGCACATCCGCACCAAAACCTCACCCGGATCGGAAATCGCGGGTGTTCCGGCATCCGTAATCAGCGCGACATCCCTCCCCTCTAACATCTGCACAATCAAATATTGCGCCTTCTCTACTTTATTATATTCATGATAGCTCGTCATAGACGTATGTATTCCAAAATGATTCAAAAGTTTTATACTGTTTCGCGTATCCTCCGCCGCAATCAAATCCACCGCCTGCAGCGTTTCCACCACACGCGGCGTCATATCGCCCAAGTTCCCGATAGGCGTTGCGCACAAAAACAATTTTCCCGACATATTCCGCCTCCTGATAATACCGTACCCCTGTATCTAATACCCATATAAGCCATAAATCTCATCCGTGTAAACATTGGGCGCCTGATAAACAATCAGCGGCTTTTCCACCGTCATTCTCGGCTTTCCGCCGCGGCATCCTTCAATCAGTACCATATTTGGTTCCTTATCCACATAAGGATAAACAAGCTGCATACGCTTCGGCTCCAATTTATAACGCGTCATTACCATAATTATTTCCGCCAAACGAAACGGACGATGCACCATAAAAAAATTTCCGCCCGTCTTTAACAGCTTTGCCGCATTCCGCACCACATCCTCAAGCGTACACAAAATCTCATGCCGCGCAATTGCCTTCGGCTCATTTGGGTTAGTCAGCCCGTGCTGCCCAATCATATACGGCGGATTGCAAGTCACCACGTCAAAGCTTGCCGCCGCAAAAAGCTGATCCGCCTCCTTAATATCACCCGTTACAATGTCAATTTTATCGGCAAGTCCGTTCAGCAGCACACTGCGCCGTGCCATGTCCGCACTCTCTTCCTGTATCTCAAGTGCCGTCAGATGCGCAGCTTTCGTCTTTGCCTCGAGCAAAATCGGAATAATCCCCGTTCCCGTGCCCAAATCAAGCACCCGCGCGCCCGCCTTCACCCGCGCAAAGCCGCTCAACAGCACTGCATCCATGCCAAAACAAAACTTCTCCGGATTTTGAATAATCCGGTATCCGTTACGCTGCAGGTCGTCAATTCTCTCATTCTCCTTTAACTCTACCTTCATCAGTTATCGTCGAGCTTCGACTTTCCCTCCTGCTTTTCCTTCTTCTCAAGCTTTTCAAGCTCCTTTAATTCCTTTAACTCCTCATCGCTCATACCGTCATTCTTATCCCGCTTATGACGCCGCTTAAACCGCAATTGCTCCACCTTATACTCGCGAATTTCTTTCTCATCATCTACCTCGACAATTACCTTTACAAGCTGGCGCAGCACATTCACGCTGTGCACCTCACCCTTCAGACCGTCATCTGCCGTCACAAAGTCACCCACATTCGGAAGCTTTTTGTTCAGATACTCATATGTATCCTCCTCATGCTTCAAACAGCACATCAGCCTGCCGCATACGCCCGAAATCTTCGTTGGATTAAGCGATAAATTCTGCTCCTTCGCCATCTTAATCGAAACCGGAATAAACTCCGACAAATGCGTATGACAGCAAAGCGGCCTGCCGCAAATCCCGATACCGCCAAGTATTTTCGTCTCATCACGCACGCCAATCTGACGCAGCTCAATCCTTGTCTTAAACACAGACGCCAAGTCCTTCACAAGCTCCCTAAAATCAATTCTTCCATCCGCCGTAAAGTAAAACAGCACTTTATTATTATCGAATGTATATTCTGCATCAATTAATTTCATATCCAAATTGTGCTTCTTAATTTTTTCAAGACAAATCTTAAACGCTTCTTTTTCCTTCTGCTTATTGGCTGCCTCCTGCTCCATATCCCGCTTATTTGCCACACGCAAAACAGGCTTTAAGGGCTGCACCACCTGCTCCTCCGAAACCTCTCTCGGATCACCGACTACCGTACCATACTCTATCCCCCGCGCCGTCTCCACAATCACATGGTCATTGCGCTTTACATCAAAATTCACCGGATCAAAAAAATAAATCTTACCCGCCGTTCGAAATCTCACACCAATTACTTTTACCATATCTATCTACCTCACTTTTTATCTATATCCTTCACTTTGCTTATCCTGCTTTCATATCTAAAAGCATTAATTCCATTGTAAGCTCAAAATTTACATTTGCCTTCAGTCTGCTGCGTGCCCTGTCAATAGAATGTATAATCCGCTCAATGCCGTCGTAGCTGTAACACCCTGCCGCATCGGCAATTTCCGCCATATCCTCCTTAAAAATAATGTGCCCGCTATCTCCATATATGCCACACGCTTTATATAATAACACATCGCGATACCAAATAAAACACAAATCAAGGTAATCGTCCACGTCAAATTTTTCCTCAACTATTTTCTTCGTCTCTGCCGCAATCTTGTTAATCTCCATATCGGAAATATTCTTCATTGTTCCGATTACCGACGACTTCATATGGTCAAACTGCTCATTCGACGCAAGCTCCGCCGCACGCCCCACATTCCCGCGGGCAAATGACGCACAAATTGCCGCACGATAATCCGGAACCTGCACTCTGCGCATCAGATACTCCTTAATCATATCCTCATGCACGGGTCTCGTGTTCAGCACCACACACCGGCTCAAAATCGTCTGCAGCATCGCCTCCACCCTTGTCGCCAAAAGCAAAATCACCGCATATTCCGGCGGTTCCTCTAATGTTTTCAAAAGTGCGTTCTGCGCCTGCACATTCATTTTCTCCGCTTCGTCCACAATATAAATCTTGTGCGCACCGCTATATGGCTTAATCGCAATATCCCCGTTAACCTGCTGACGGATATTGTCCACAGAAATCACGTTCGGCTTCTCATGCTCCACATACAGAATATCCGGATGGTTCCGGTTCATTGCCTGTTTACACGACCGGCACTGGTTGCATGGTTTTTCGCCCTCCGCATTCTCACACTGCAAAGCCCGCGCAAAAATATCCGCAATCATCCTTTTCCCCGACAGCCGCTCACCCTGTATCAGATACGCATGGGAAATTTTATTATATTTCAAGGCACTGCGCAAATTATCCGTCAACTGCTTCTGCCCTACCACATCGCTCCAGTTCGTTTCTGCCATCCATCCTACCTCTTAAGCAAACTACATAAAATTATGTAAAAATATCCAGCAAAAGTCTCCGTATCTCATCCACCTTCGCCAATATGGCAATCTTGTCGCACTCCTCTTTTACAAGCTCCTGCGCAAGCTCATCCAGCTTTTCATCTACCAGTCGGATAATTCCGTAAACCCTGTGGCGTCCGCGTCTGTCCAAAAAATTTTCACGCGAAAACTTATGCGAACGGTTTACAATCTCATTCATAAACTCTTTAATCAAAGCGCGGTATTTTTTCATGTCCGTAACGTCCATGCGCTTCACAATCTTATCGCCCTGCATCGTAATTTCCTGCATCATAAGATTGAGCCGCTCCGCAAGTCCCGCCTCCTCAATATTGCTCGCCAGCATAAACTGAAACGTATCATCCGTCGGCTGTGCCGTCTGCGTCTGCTGCACTGGAACCGGCTGCTGTATCTCATTCACCTTAAAATCCATCTATGTACCCCCTAATACGCCATCAAATACCAACTATATCCCGTAAAAAATACTGTCCTGTGCTCCCCGCCAAAAATCGGAGTAAGCGACCGCGCGAACCATTCCTGTACTTCTCCGGAATCTCTTCCCTCGCCCTCAATTTTTGCATTCACATTTGACTGAAGCATCATAAACCGGACAAACGCATCCCTGTCAAACTCGTATTCCAAGTCATAACACACTTGCCCCAGCATTGCAAAGCCAAACGGTTCCACATCCTGTTTCGTCCAAACCTGCTCATTCCGAAGCGGTCTGGGAAATTCCTTCAAATAGTTCTCATGCCACCATAATGAATAATCGGCATTACCCCGCATTTTATCCGAAATACCGAAATCATAAATCAAGACATAACCCCGCGTACAAATAATTTGTCTTAAATTCCTTAAAAAGTCTTCTTTCTCCACCCACGGAATAACACCTGCAGCCGTGACAATATCATACTTCTCTTTGGCAGCAGGAATTTCCTCCGCCCTACTCACCAAAAACGTATATTCATGCAAATTCTGATAAAGCTCCTGTGCCGCAGCTACCATCTCCGGCGAAATATCTGCTCCCGTCACACGGCGGCAAATCTGTCTTAATGCTTTGCAGGATAAACCCGCGCCGCACCCGACATCCAACCCGTTTTCAAACAGTTTATCCGTAACATCCCTTTGAAACCGTTCTATCACCTGTCCGTGCAAAAAAGGACGATCTTTATATCCCTGTGCAATCCGTTTATAATCAAAATCCGTATTTTTCATTCTTATCCGCTCTCTATTCATTACAGAACACGTGTTCTTATCCGTTTTGTTTAATAAACGCGATAATCTCATCAAGACATTTTTTCAGATTTTGATTATCAAAACGCCTCGTAACACCTGCTTTTTCCAAATTTTCCTCTGAAAAGTCCTTTGTATCCGCAATAAACCGCCTGCACATCTCCTCATAGCGCGGACTGCTCTGCTTTTTCTCGCGCCGCAGCGCGCGGCTTAAACGTTCTCCGTCCTCCAAATCAATATAAACAGCCACAACCTTATCCGCACCAAAGTAGTCCCGTGTTTTCACATAGGACTCCAAGGTGCCAATAATCAAATAGTCATTCCGTTCCAACGCAATCTGACTATCCTTCGCCGTAAAATAATACCACCTTCCATATACGGTATCATAGAAACGGCATTCAATAATCCGGTTTTCCTCCCGCATTCTTTCCATTGCTTCCACTGTGGTAAAGTGATACTCCACGCCCTCCTGCTCACCGACACGAATCGGGCGTGTCGTATACGGCACAATCGTCTTTAAATCCAGTTGGTAACACTGTAAAAGCTTTTTGTAAATCGTATCCTTTCCCGACGAGCTTTTTCCGATAATGCAAAAAATCTTACCCATGCTTCTCCTCAGTCAATTTCCTCTCCTTACAACAAGCTTCCCTGTAACTATGAGGCTTCCTCAACAACATGTATCATATTCGTACTTCCTGCAACGCCAAGCGGTACGCCCGCCGTCATCACTACCGTATCTCCCTTATTAATCAGCCCCGCATCAATACTTGCCTTAACTGCCGCTGCAAAAAGCTCATTTGTGCTGTCCTTTTTTTCAATTAAAAGCGGGCTAACACCAAAATACATCGAAAGCTGACGATACACCGTCTCGTCAACCGTGCAGCCGATTACCTTACAATCCGGCTGATACCGTGAAATCATGCCCGCCGTAAATCCGGACATTGTAACCGTAATAATCGCCGCTGCATCCAAGTCCATCGCCGTCATACAACAGGCATGACAAATTGCCGTCGTTACGCCCTCATTGTTTTCCCAATTATAGCTTCTCTTCCTCAACCGAAAATCATAACTAATATCTTCTTCCGTACGCTGCGCAATTCTATCCATTGTACGCACCGCCTCAACAGGATAAGCACCCGCAGCGCTTTCACCACTCAGCATAATCGCAGAAGTTCCGTCATAAATCGCATTCGCAACGTCTGTTGCCTCCGCCCGTGTCGGTCTCGGATTTTTAATCATAGACTCCAGCATCTGTGTCGCCGTAATTACAATTTTACCAAGCTTAAGTGCTTTCTTAATCATCTTCTTCTGCAATACAGGTACTTCTTCCATCGCCACTTCCACACCCATATCACCGCGTGCCACCATAATGCCGTCCGAAACTTCCAAAATTTCATCTAAATTATCAATGCCCTGAATACTCTCAATCTTTGAAATAATCTTCATTTTGCCGCCATTCTCATCTATAATTTTCCTGACAGCCAAAACATCATCTGCACATCGCACAAACGATGCCGCTATATAATCATACCCCATCTGTACACCAAACAGAATATCTTCCCTGTCAACCTCACTAATATACGGCATCGACAAAACCGCACCCGGTACATTGATACCCTTGTGATTTGACACATATCCGCCATTTATCACATCGCACACAATGTCCGTTCCCTCAATCGCCGCTACCTTCATTTCAATCAGTCCGTCATCTATCAGAATCATATTTCCGACATGAATGTCATTTTTTAAGTTTTTATACGTAATCGAAGCCCGCTTGGCAGTTCCCATAATCTCATCCGTCGTAAGCCGAAATGTACTGCCTGTTTCCAAAAACACCTTTCCGCCCTCAAAATCCCGAAGCCGTATCTCAGGTCCCTTCGTATCCTGCATCATCGCTAGCGGCACCTTCAATTCCTCCGCCACCTTCTTTACACACTCGAACTTTCTCCTATGCTCCGCATGATCGCCATGCGAAAAATTAAACCGCGCCACATTCATCCCCGCAAGCATTAACTCACGCAATGTCTCCTCATTTTCTGACGCCGGTCCAATTGTACAAATAATTTTCGTCTTTCTCATTTAACACAATCCCTTTCTATTTTATGCCACCTTAATGTATCGCTTCTTTTTTCTTTTACTATACGCTTTTCCCTCATGAATATACAACGTTTCCATTAAAGAGCAATATTTGTCAGCCGTAGTCACAATCCAAGCTTCCCTGCACATCGGAGGTATCACCGTAAGCGGCCACATATGTTTTCTGATAATATCAACCTGTCTTCTTGTCAGGCGATATTCCTTTTTGGCATTGCGAAGCGCTCTCCCTGGGTGAAAAAATCCATGTAGTTTGTGCGTTTCTATCGTATCTGTCTTATGCCAATCATACAAAAAATAATCATGGAGCAACGCTCCTCTCACCAAATCTCTCGTATTGCATTTCAATCCCAGCCTATCACGTATCATTAAACTCATTTTCGCTACATTAATACAATGCTCCTTCACAGACATATTACCATGCTGAATATAAACCTTCGTGCTTTTAAAATTCTCTGAATTTAGAATATCCTCCGCATATTTTTTTAATACATCTTCATACATTGTTTCTCAAATCCCCCTATTCTCTTTCAAACACAAATTATACCTGACGACATTATAGCACATATTGAAATAAAAAAACACGATTAATACCGTGTTTTATAGATTTTTTGTGTTATTCAAACGCAATTCCATGTTAAAATGCCCAGAACCGGAATCGAACCAGTGACACGAGGATTTTCAGTCCTCTGCT
>CAMWNY010000052.1 GCA_947175775.1 uncultured Lachnospiraceae bacterium
ATATTGAGGCGCCGACGTTAGAAATGGTAGTGTTTTCCGACCGCAAAACGTTTGCACCGATTGCGATAAAAGATGTGCCGGATTTGATTTACAGCGAGGTGATGCGGGATGTGGATTTGGCGGTGAGCGTGGCGCATGCGGGCGGCGTGGACCCTGAAACGAGTCATTCGACAATTGAAATGCGGCGTGCGATTGTTGCATTTAATCTGCCGTTGTTTGGATTGGAAAATGTAACATTGAAAGGCAATCACGCACTGATTGCGGGCAAGCGGGGGAATTATTCCGTTCATTTGGGCAGCGGTGTTGTTCATCTGCAGGGCGGCGCGATGCTGCATATTCTGCCTGTGCATAGTCAAAAGAGGGGAAGGTTGTTTTTGCCGTTTGTGGACGAGGACCCGAAGACAGCGGAAATTATGTCTAAGATTGTGCTGCTTGCGGAGGACGGGAAGATTAAGGATCCGTCGATTTTGGGGCAGTTGTAGAGAGGCGGTTTTTGGAGCGGATTGTGCTGCTGTCCGGAGTATCGGCTTGGGAGATTTAGTAGAAAGGAGAATTGATGGATGGGATTATTTGAGAGTGAAAAGGAAGAGGAGGAAATCAATACAAGCGGCTGGGACGCGATTACGGAGGAATGTGAGCGGGTCTATCCGGGACAGACCAATCCGAAGCATTATGTAACATTGATAAAATGGCGGTTGGGCGGTGATGTGACGGATTATCATAGGGAGTCGGTTTGTTAAGGATATTTATATGTAGGGAGGACCCACTGATATCAACAAAAGTACCTTCGTGGAATGAAAACCGTTTCTTTGGGAAACATATTAATATGCGGAAAAATCGGAACAGACCACGGAGGAAACGCCATGTACGGAATTGATTTATTAATAAAAGAACATCTGAATATTATCGCTTTCACTGAATACATGAAAAACTGCTGCTGTGCAATTTTGGAAGGTGCGGACGTTGATGCGGCGCAATTTATGGAATGCATCGATTTTGCACGCTCCTATGCAGACAAACACCATCATGGGAAAGAAGAACAAATCCTGTTTCGCCATATGCTTGAAAATCCCTCCCCCGCCACCGAAAAGCTGGTACGAAACGGAATGCTCGTCGAACACGATTTTGGACGATTCCACATTACAGAGCTGGAAAATTCTCTCAAATTATATAACAACTACCCTTGCACCAAAAACAAACTCAGCATTATCACCCATGCCTCCGCTTACGCGGATTTATTGCAGCGCCACATTCAAAAAGAAGACAATGTATGCTTTACTTACGCGCAAAGAATGCTTTCAAATGCTGAAAAAAATCAAATTGATGAACAGACAAAAATGTTCGAAAAAAAAGCTGAACAAGACGGCGTACAGAATAAATACCTGACATGGTTAGATGAACGGCTGTCTTGTTCATTATCAGCATTGGTTCCAAAAAAGGACACGCCTTTCTTGTAGTTCCCAAATACGAATTATATTTTATGTGTTTCGCATTATCGCATATTCCAACATTTTAATGCCAAACCCATGGTATTTCATCAAAGAGCGCAAAGAATTCTTTGTTATCCCAGTCAGATACCGGACGATAGTCATAATATACACCATTTATTCCAAAGTTAGTACAACTGTCTGTTGCGATAGATAACCGTACGATAGCTCCATTGGCGAGCACGAGCTCCAAACATGAGTTCTCATTTCCGCAATCTGCTCCGCCATAGATATAATCTGCATTGCTAAACCAGTCTTCAAGCAACTCTAAAGTTTCCTCGTCCGTAATCGTTTGACTATACAATTTATTGTCCGTAAGCATACCCTGTGCGTCCAGCTTTGCTGATACAATATCTGCAATATCCGCAGGATTATAGGGCTCGTAGTTTAATTGTTCCTGCAGCATATTTTGGATTTCCCCGCATAGCTTAGGAGCCTCCACAAAATACTCCACAATTTCGCCTGTTTCGTCGACAAAATTGTATTCCAAATATCCGCCTTCAAACACTCTAAAAAGCATGTGATTGTAAGCAATCTGCCAGCCCTTTTCTTTCATGGCTTTGCGCTCTCCCGCGTAAAGCTTTGATTCTAATGGCAGCTCCTCTATCAATTCCTGCAGCCGCTTCTGTTCGCCGCCTTCGGGAATATAATAATAAAAACTGTATTTTCGCAATACAGAAGGCTGGACGACGATACATACCTTATCCGCTTGCACCTCCCGTGCTAAAATGACGTCTCCATAAACCATGTTGTCCCAATTTTGTATAGCATTTTCCTTTTTCGACTGTATTTCTGTTTGTTTGCTATTCTCTGTTTCCACGTCTATTTCGTCGTTTACCGCAATTTTATCTGCAATGTGTTCCGTTATATTAATTTCGCTTTCATTAACTGCATTTTGCGCTACGCACCCTGTAATCGTTTCACATATTAATATTAATGCCATTATAAGCAAGAACATCTTATTTTTCATTTTGTAAATCCCTCCCCCTTGTGTTTGCAAACCAAACCCATTGAAAAAGTCCCTTTAATTCCAGTCACACAATGATTTCATAAATTATAACACATTATAATTGTGCTGTGCAGAAAAAAATTCAATCTATTCTCGTAAACTATCAATAAACGGACAACGATATATTTCAAAATGATAAAACCGCACAGCAAAAGATTTGCTATTTTTAAGACTATTTTCTATAATGATTTTAATAACATAAAAGCTACCGAACAAAAAGACTTCCCTGTTCATATGAAATAAACAAAGGAGCATTTCTAATGATATGACTATCGAAACATATATATCCAAAATTATGGGGCTTTATATGCTCTTATTTCTGTTCACGATCCTCTTGGGTATCGTGGAAATTTGTAACAGAATACGAAAGAATAAAGTAATTTGGGCTGGATTTTTCCCCTGCTCTCTTCTCTATTCAATTTTTGGTTTCTTCTGCACACTTATTGCATATATGGCTTATGATGATGTCGCGGATCCCAATTATTGGAGATATCAGGACTGGACATTACAGGATTTTATTTTACAGGGTATCAGGACATTTTTAATATGGCTGTCCATCGGGGTATCGCTTTATTTGTTATCGGAATGGAACACGTTAAAAATAAAAAGGAGACGGAAAAGAACTAAGAGAGTGATGGAAAAGATCATCGATAAAAAATTTAGGGGAATGATCTATATTGTTCAAAAAGGCAAGGTTTTACATGAATGGGCAAGCGGTTTTGCAGATTTACCAAATGAAATTCCCAATACCACAGAAACAAAATTTGCAAGTGCATCTGCGGGGAAGGCATTTGTGGCGGTCGCTATTTTGCAGTTGATTGAACAAGGAAAGATTACGTTTGAGGATACATTAGGCACACTGCTTGACCTGGAATGGAATGCGATTGACAAGGACGTCACAGTGAAGCAGCTTTTAAATCATACGTCGGGTGTTCCAAATTATTTTGATGAAAACAGTATGAATGAATATGCGAAATTATGGATTGATTTTCCGAATTATAAAATCAGAAAAAACGCGGATTTACTTCCATTCTTTATCAATAAGCCGATGATGTTCCCAAAAGGGGAAAAATTCCAATATAATAACACTGGCTATGTACTGCTTGCAATGATCATTGAAAAAATTACCGGACAGCCCTTTGACGAATATCTGAAAAAGAATATTTTTGAGGTATGCGGAATGAAGTCAACGGGCTATTATGCACTGGATAAGCTGCCGGCAAAATGTGCCAATCATTATATTTACTGCGCTGATACAGATGATTACCGCACAAATATTTATTCTGTTGACGCAAAAGGTACGGGTGCAGGCGGCGCGTTTGTTACAGTAAAGGACGTTATCCGTTTTTGGACGCATTTATTGGAAGGCAGGCTGATTTCAAAACCGCTTGTTTCAGAGATGCTGTGCAAACAGAGCGGGAACGGCGCTGACGCAGAAGAAGAATATTATGGTTATGGAATGTGGATTATCAATAATCCAAACGGCAAGGATTTTGCATATTTTCAAGGCTGCGATCCGGGCGTCAGTTTTCTCTCGGAATACAATCCGAATAACGGAATGATTTCTGTTTTGGCAAGTAACTATGGAGATAATGTTTGGAGGGCAATGCGGAACATAAGGGAAGTTCTTTACAAATAAATAATCAATCAAACGGCAATTTTATGATTAATTGAACGCGCGATTTTCATTTTCCTGCATTTTTCCGTAATACAGTATAAGGACTCCTAATCCAAAAACCTCTATCCCTTCTTCTTCGGTGCAAAATACGGTGGAAAAATTCCTAATTTAGAGCCTATCGTATGGAAAATAGGGAAGAAAATAAATACAGTCAGCACCTGTGTCACAATTTTTGGCGTTTCCAGTGCCAAATCAGCGGCTAACACGCCTGTATTCCCTACCATATCCACATAAAAATCCGTGCGTGTGAGCGGTTTTGCGGTTTCAATTTGGTTTAGGAAGGTTTCATTTTTTGTCAAATCCTCCCAAACCACTTGACCAAGCGGCAGGATGCTGTCCCCGCTGAATATGGAATCGCCTGTTGACTGGACGCTTTCATCGTTCACGCGCGCAGCTACCCGCTCTCCGTTGGGAAGTTCGACATTGTACAGGTAATAGTTGCCGTAAAAGCCTGCGCCTTCGTTTCTGTAGTGGATTCCGTGCGAAACAATTGTAAACGTGTCATGGCTTAACAAATCGTCCACGCTCTGCGCCCGAAATGCTGATTCATCTGCCCGTCCGCCAATCTCACCGTCTACTGCCTGATGTTCTTCCAACTCTTTCTCATATGCGGCTTTTGCTATACGACTTGCCACATAGCCTGTTCCAAGCGCTATCAGTAAGGACAACGCTATGCAAATGGTAGCGTCTATTGGTAAAATACGTCTTCTCATATTTATAACTATGCTCCTCTCTTAGTGTGCGCGTTTTATGTGAATTTGTTTACAATTCTGTAAAGCACAACCTTGTATCCTCAATTTTTTGAACTTATTTCTTTACTTTTTTAAATTCTGTTCTTTCTAAAAAAACACTTTTTCTAAAACAGCATATTCTTTTGAGAACAGACTTCCCTGCATTTTTTCACTCACAAACAATAACCTCATCCATCGCGTCCAAAGAAGTTCCATACGCAAAATTGACCGAGTTAGTCATGTCGAATGAGAGTTCATAAAAAGCATCGAAACCGTCATGTGCAACCTTGAATAGGATGCTGTTTCCTGTATAACCATATACGTCAAGGTCAGAGATAATATCACCGCCAGTTACCCAAACCGTCCAATTGCTTCCTTCAACGCCATATGTACACGTTTCCGTCCTTTCAATGCCGACACATGCGCCGCGCTCCACATCAAATATCCACTGTCCTTCAAATTTTTGAAAAACATCATCCAAGCTTGGATCCGCCGTATCGATGCTTTCTTGGATTTCAGGCGAAATCGTAAATGGTTCGTTTCTGACATCTGCTAAATATGCGGCAAGCGTGTATGCCCTTGCCCGCGTCATTTCTTCGGCGGTTGTGTTTTCCAGTTGCGGCTGCAGGCTTCCGCCAAAAGCCGCCGCACCTGCGCCTTTTACATTTTCCTCTTTTCTTTGAATCCATGCCCGTTGTTCCTCGAGCGCTTTTTCTTTCGCTTCCGCGTCCAACTCATCGCTTAATCTGCTCCATAACGAATTGAGTTCATCGTCCCAAAGCTGATACCACTGCGCAGTAAGCTGATTCATCTCCTGCTGCCCCATGCTGCTCCAATCAGCGTTTTCATATTCACTTGATTTTGTCTCTATTTTTGCAATTTCATCTTGAATACTTTCGGTTTCGCTTTTTTCTGTTATGTCATTTCTATTAATATCATTTATATCTATATTATTCCCCTCTTCAGTCTGCCGATTTTGCGCGGATTGAGGCTGTTCATCGGGTGTGGAAAATGGCACTTCCTCTACTTTTACACCGCAACCGCTGCTGAATAGCAGAACCATAATGTACAATACAATCGCGTTTCTTTTTTTCATAAAAATCCCCCCATCTTTTTCATACAATATTTTTTTTCCATTAAATTGCTTTCTTTCTCAAAGAATGCTTTTTCTAAAATAACATACTCTTTTGGGGAACAGACCTCCCTGCATTTCTTCTGATATTCTTTGGAGCGTTTGAGCATATCTGAAATTTTTGAGCAGGGAAATTCACCGCACTGGCTACATTTTTCTACATGATGTTCTTTTGTGCATTCCACCAAATGATAGGTACATTGGTTATTTGGCGTCCAGCCACGACAGGCAATTTCTTCGTTAGAAAAAATCTTAGTTCGCCAGACGACTCTGTGCCATAATTCAGCGACCTGCCTTAATTCTGCGTCAGTATGTGCATTATATCTTGGGCACTCGGTACAGTTATCTCCGCATTATGTAATTTTTTCGTTCATTTAGCTTTCCTCATGTGTATACACTTTTACTTATTTCAATAATCGCCATTTATTTCATTTAATAATTTCATGGCACTTTTTTGTATATTCTGTAAACGAAGCAATATTACTTAGTATTCCCCTCTGCAGTTTATGACTTGTTTCGATCGCAAGGTGAAATTGTTCCTGCGTAATATCCCCTTTTGTTAATGCATCCTCCAGTTCGTCCATGTCATCAATTACAATTTTCCCATCCGGATAGACTACTAAATCCAAATATAAGTCATCAAAATATGGCATCCCATCTGCATCAATTCCTTGTGCCGCTATCATATCTATGTACCACAACAGAATTTTTTCATCTTCATCCATCATAGCTGTTATACAATACCAGTCATTATAGGGCAAAATCGACAGCCATTTTCTTCCTTTGTCACAAACTACAATGTCTTTACCATTGAATTTCCAAACCTGCGCTTTGTTTACCTCTTTGATTTCCATAAGCCCAATATATCCATTTAGTAATTCTGAATTTATCGTCTTCCCAAAAATATTTTTAGAAACAATACATGTCCACTCATCATATGATAATCGACTTCTTTTCATAGCGTTCCATCTCACAATTCTTGCTTTTTGTCTACAGCTCCGTTTTAATGGGAATGTAATAAAATACTCCTACATTGGTGTCCCGACCTCGATTAAATTCCCGTCAGGGTCATAAAAGCGCACAACCTTCTGCCCCCAGCTATGCGTCATTAATTGGTTTACATATTCTATTGATTCCCCATAGCTCTCCAGTTTCTTGATAAATCCTTCTATGTCGCTTTCTTCAAAGTATAATTCACATGCATTATTTCTAGGAATGCTGTCCCGATTCAGAAATGTTTTCCATATTTTTGCGTCTTGTAACACAAGCCCTTCTGTCAAAATCACATTTCCATCGTTGTCTAAAATGACTTCCAGCCCGAAAAGATTTTTATAAAATGCTATGGATTTTTCGATGTCATTTACGACTATCAGAACATTTTTCAATTTCATATTTCAACAAAATCCCTTTCTCCTACTCGTCGCGCCGGGCACCCGTCAGCGAACCGATTAATCGGTTTGATGTCGTATTTCCTCTAGGTGCCCGTGTGCATAAAGTAAAAACTACCCCCACCTGCAATCGCTGCAAGTGTGGAGCAGTTCATCGTTTACGCCTGATTTAATGATGCGCTCCATTTCCCGCGCAGCCGTGCCTATCTGCCCCGCATGAGTGACCCTCGCCGCACTGATGTTCTCCACCGTGATGGTTATGATGATCACAGTGCACATCGGGGTTAAATGCCAGTGTTCCTGCAAGCAATGCATTGACTGCCTCGTCCGCACTTCCCGACACGCCGCCGTAAAGCTGAATACCTGCCTCTGCCAATGCCATCTGCGCACCTGCGCCAATTCCGCCGCAAATCAGCGCATCGCATTTTAACGATGACAGCAGACCAGCCAAAGCGCCATGTCCGCTGCCTTGTGTGCTTACAACCTCCGTATTTGTAACCTTCCCGTCCGCAGTTTCGTAAACCTTAAACTGCTCCGTATGTCCAAAGTGCTGGAAAATCATTCCATTTTCATAAGTGACTGCAATTTTCATAAATATATTCATTCCTTTCCCAATTCTTATTCAATGCCGAATAACACCATTATAGTCCGGTATTGTAGGAAATTCAAGAGACTATGGGCGTTCTTATTCGCACTGTTTTTAAGCCACTGTTTTTAAGGCATTTACGCACCAGCCACTGTTTCGATAAACGGCTTCCGTAATAAGTATTAAAACTTCAGCACCATATAAATGTTATCAGAATATGTGCCGTCATCATATTTATTAGCATTCGGAAGCACGCCATATTCCTTAAATCCCAAGCTTTCATACAAATGACGAGCTCTTTTATTATTATCTATTACACTTAATTCAGCCTGCTCAAACCCAAGATTCTTTATTTCCTCCAACAGCCTTTGCATCATAAGCTTTCCCAAGCCAAATCCTGTATATTTCTGATACAAAGCAATCCCTATTCCTGCACGATGTCTTTTCCGTCGGCTCCCTGATTCTCCTTCAAAAGAACAACTTCCTGCATATTCTCCATCTACAAATGCCATCATTAACAGTTTATTATCCGATTGATTGTTGTCATTAATAAATTGTTCCTCGTCTTTTAGTGTATAGTGTATTTCATCAGGCTCTGACATCAAAAACCTTGTTTCACCCGTAACAGCTTTCAGATAATCAAGAAGCATTTGTGCTTCATCTAATCGCGCACTACGTAAGGTAATTCTTTTTTCATCTAATCTATGCTGTTCCTCTGCAAATATCATATTTTTCTCCTCCAAATTTTAATTTACTGCCATAATACCACGCAACTGACCAAATTACAATGATACCTCCTGCACTTTTGCCTCCCTTATCATTGCAACATAAATTCCATAATATCTCCCAATTCCTTCCGCGGGCGCCTTTCAGGGCATTCGTCTGCATACCCCAATGCGACCGCGCCAATCAACTGACCTTGCATGGCAAGATAAGCGGTCAACTCCTCATATGCAAAACATGTGTTTGCAATCCATAAAGTTCCAAGCCCAAACTCCTGCGCCTGCAAAAGCATATTTTCAATAAACGCGCCGATTGACAGCGTATCGCATATCTCCGTAAACCGTTCGTCCGTGTCAAGCGCCGTAAACGGACTTTTCCCGTTTGTATTGATTATGACAATCAAAACCGGCGCCTCCCGCATAATGCGCAAGGTATTTTTGGCATCCGGCAAACCGCTCCTTGACTTTGGCAGCATTGCACACTCATTTTCTTCCCTGTAAATTCCCTTTTCCATCAAAGAAAGAAATTCTTCCTTGCTATGATTTCCCAAAACAATACACTTCCACGGCTGCCTGTTTTTCGCGGACGGCGCGGCGCTTCCGGCTTGTATAACAGCCTCAATGATTTCCCTTGAAACTGGTTTGTCCTGAAATTTTCGGATACTTCTTCTAGTGTAAATTGTGTTTTGCTTCATAATCAATCTCCGTTTTTAACCAACAAAATATAGTAATCCAGCAAATCATATATCCATTCCTGAAGTGCCGAAAACCGGAATCCAAGCGCGTTTGCCTTATCGGTATTGATACTGTATTCCGGCTCCCCGTTATACGGGGCTTCCTCTCCTTCACTGTCAAGAACCGCCTTTGTGCCCGTCTTTTTCTCAACATAGTCAATGATTTCTTTTATGGAAATTGTGCCCTGACAGCTTCCGTTTATGGCTCCCTGTATCTCTTTATCAACCAAAAAAGCAATAAATTTTCCCGCCTCATCAGAGCGGATAAATCCCATTTGACAGTCCAAATTATCAACGTACATTGGTATCGACTTCATTGTATGCTCCACATAAAAAAGCAGTCTTTTTGTATAATCGTCCCGCCCGATTGCAAACGGGTATCTTACCGCAATCCAGTTTTTATCCGTGTACTTCTGCCACAGCGCGTACTCTGCCTGCCGCTTGATTTCTTCATATGGAAAGGCTTTTCTGTCACACCATACAAAGTCCTTTGATGTCCCGTCAAAATCCGTTTCCATTGTATTAAAGCGTTTCGGCGCATAGACTGACGTGCTTGACATATAGATGTATTTATCGCAGTCAGCATGTTCCATTACATATCTAATATCATTGGAACAATATGCAATCTTATCAATAATCACATCGTAATGCGTCCCCTTTAGAGCAGCTTTGACGCTTTCCTCATTTGTCCGCTGCAGTACAATCCGCCGTACCCTGCTGCCAAATGTATCCGGGGTTTTTCCCCTTGTCGCAATCGTCACGTCATGCCCTTTTTCCAGCAGTTCATTCACCATAGGAATTCCAAAAAACCGAGTTCCGCCAATTACCAAAATGTTCATCTTTCTATACTCCTCCATTATTTCTTTAAAAAGTCGCTAAATTCTTTTAGTTCCGCTTTCTTTTCTTCTGACAGACCGTTAAATTCCGTATTACAAATCGCGCCTTCCAGTGTATACAAATGCACTAAGCAGACCTGCGGATAGGCTTCCTTTAATTTCAAAAATGCCTGTTTGCTCCCCAATTGCACCAGTTTTTCAGGCGAGTCAATTCCAACGCTTGTCAATTTTTTTGCCATTTCTTTCCCAATATT